>NZ_JBIVOO010000012.1:0-121286 GCF_044754165.1 Arthrobacter sp. NPDC093139 | reverse complement strand
ACACTATTGAGTTCTCAAACAACAGACACACCCGGCACCACCACAACCAAACCACAGTCGCGGATCGCTCCGGAGCAACTTTCCAAACTTACCCGAACCCGAACCACTTCGCAAACCACGTTCCCGCGATCCACCAGCACTCCAGACCCGCCCCACCCTCTCACAGCACGCCAAGCGACGAACCATTTTTCAGGCTGTTTAGAAGGGGTTTGGCCGCCCTCGGTAACCAGCTCCTCGCCGGCCCCCTCTCGGCGACTTAGAAAACAATACACCCACCAACCCCCCACCGCAAACCCACCCAAACACCCCACCACCCACCCCAAAAACCCGCGCCAGCCCGCGGAACTTCGGCGGGATGGAGGCGCAGAATCAGGTGCCGGCGTCGTAATTCCGTTCTGTGTGGTGCGTCACCCGCGCCGGCGCGGCAGAGGACGCGGCAGAGGATGGGGCGTTAACGCAGAGAAGGGCCGGCAACCATACGGTTGCCGGCCCTTCTCAGGCAGCTGGAATCAGCGGCGCTGGATTACCAGGAAGACTTCGTGATGCCCGGGAGCTCACCGCGGTGAGCCATGTCGCGGAAGCGAACACGGGAGATGCCGAACTTCTGGAAGGTACCGCGGGGACGGCCGTCGATGATGTCGCGGTTACGCAGACGGATCGGGGAGGCGTTGCGGGGCAGCTTCTGCAGGCCGAGGCGTGCAGCTTCGCGTGCTTCGTCAGTCGCGTTGGGGTCAACCAGGGTCTTCTTCAGCTCGAGGCGCTTTGCGGCGTAACGCTCAACGATGACCTTGCGCTGCTCGTTGCGAGCGATCTTGGACTTCTTAGCCATGTTTAGCGCTCCTCTCGGAATTCGACGTGCTGGCGGATCTTGGGGTCGTACTTCTTCAGGACCAGACGGTCCGGGTCGTTACGACGGTTCTTACGGGTGACGTAGGTGTAACCCGTGCCCGCGGTCGACTTGAGCTTGATGATCGGACGTACGTCCTTGTCCTTAGCCACTAGAGCTTCACCCCTCGTGCAAGAATGTCGGCGACGACTGCGTCGATGCCGCGCACGTCGATGGTCTTAATGCCCTTTGCAGACACCTGCAGGGTGACATTACGGCGCAGGGACGGAACCCAGTAGCGCTTCTTCTGAATGTTCGGGTCGAACCGGCGCTTGTTGCGGCGGTGCGAGTGCGAAATGCTGTGTCCAAAGCCCGGCTCGGCTCCGGTCACCTGGCAGTGTGCTGCCATGACGACTCTCCTCTGAAAAATGATTGAAACGGCTGGCAGCGTTCTGCGTCACCGTGCGGCAGGCGGCGTTCACATCCAGCCCCATTGCCATTCCCCACGCCTAAACTCTTCGGCAAGACCGGGAATTCATTGCTGCGGCGAAATGCGATGGGCCACGGGCACCGGGCAATGGAAGCCATTGCGAAGTGCCGGAATGCTGGGCGAATACAGGAATGCACGCAACTTGAGCCCCTAACTACCGGCCTGCAGGACTGTTATTACTGCCAACAGCCACCGCCAACCGGAGCAATTGCACACGCTCCGCGCCACCTAGCGCCTACCAAGTCTACGAGACGTGCGAATTAAAGGCGAATCCGGCCGGCGCAAACCGTTGGGCAAACCCTTAGAGCCGGGTGAGTTGGGCGTACTTCGGCTGGAGACCGTCGCCCGAGGATTTTCCGGTGACGCGCCGGACAACCCAAGGGGCAGCGAACTCGCGGAACCATTGCGCGTTCGCACGGAGGGCGTCCACGCCGCTGAGCTCGGGCACCGGTGTCATGGGCGGAACCTCGATGGAGTGGTCATGTTCAAGTACGGTGAGGACGCGCTTGGCCATGTTGGCGTGGCCGGCGGCGGACATGTGCATTCGGTCCTTGGCCCACATGCCCCAGTCGTAATACTCGTTGAAGCGCCAGTAGTCGACCAGCAGCGCTCCATGGTCGCCGGCGATGCCGCGGACGAGTTCGTTGTAGATGGCTGTGCGGCCGCGCATCGTGCCAAACACTTTGGAGCCGCGGGCGTCGAAACCGGTAAACATCACCACCGTGGCGCCGGCCGCCCTGAGTTTACTGATGCCGGCGTCGTAATCTTCCAGCAGGTTATCGATGTCGATCTTGGGCCGGAGGATGTCGTTGGCGCCGGCGTAGATGCTCACCAAAGTCGGTTGAAGTTCGACGGCGGCATCCACCTGCTCAGCCATGATCTGTCGAAGCTTCTTGCCACGGATGGCAAGGTTCGCGTAGCCGAATCCCGGATCCGCGGCACCGAGTTGCTCGGCGACCCGGTCTGCCCAGCCGCGGACGCCATTGGGACGTGCTGGGTCCTCATCACCGACGCCTTCCGTGAAGGAGTCTCCCAAGGCTACGAATCGGGACGTGAAATTCATGGGGTTACTTCCTGGGCGGCTGTTCGCGGAGGATCCAGTGGTTGCTGTCCAGGCGCGCCACGATCTTTTCCCCAATGCGCGCGAGGTCCGCGACATCCTGCTCAGTCAGGGCGTCAAGGAACAGCGAGCGGACTGATTCCACATGACCCGGAGCCAGTCCCACAATGGTCCGCATGCCCTGCTCAGTCAGGTGTGCGGTGGTCACGCGGGCATCCCCCGGGTGCGGCCGGCGCTCCACCCACCCGCGGCTCTGGAGTTTGGTGACCACGTGGGAAAGCCTGGACAGTGACGCGCTGGTCCGGGCGGCCAATTCACTCATGGGCAGGAAGCGCCCCTCGGCCTCGGAGAGCATCGCCAGGACGTTGTAGTCGAACAAAGACACCTTGCCGGCGGTATGCAGCTGGGTGTCCAAGGCCGCCGGCAGCATGGTGTTGATGCTCAGCTGGGCGAGCCAGGCCCGGCGTTCATCGGCGTTGAGCCAGCGCGGTTCGGTCATGGCTCCATCCTAGGAGAAAAGAAGATTGACGATTCAAGCGGCACACTGTCCGGGGAAGGCAATCTGTGAAAAACGGTAGGCTGGCGGGCATGTACGTTGTTTCCCTGACCTACAAGGTTGCCCAGGATATCGTCGACTACCACCTCGATGCGCACGTGGCCTGGCTACAGGACGCCTTCGACGAGGGCGTATTTATGGCAGCCGGCAGGAAGGTCCCGCGCACGGGCGGCCTGCTGCTGTCGAAAGCTGACCGGCAAACGCTGGACGCCTCCCTGGCGAAGGACCCGTTCTACGTCAACGGCGTGGCCGAGTTCGCAGTCATGGAATTCGCCGCCAACCGGGTGGCTCCGGGGTTTGAGAACCTGCTGGACCAGCCCGCGCCGCAGACGTAACCCACTCAGGGTTCGGCCTGTTCCATCAGTTTCTTCAGGCCGCCCTTGCGGGGCACCTTCACGGGCTCGGGCCAGCGTGGGGTCAGGTTGTCCCCGAGCGTGACGCCACGGAGCTTCCGTCCAAAGAGCGGCAGCACCCAGTCGTTAACCCAGCGTCGTTGCCGTCGCTCCCAGTCGCGGAGCGTAATCCTCGACGGGGGCTCCCACTCCTTGAGGCTGATCTTGTGCGGCACGCCGAGGTGGTCCAGGACCTGCGCCGCCACATACTTGTGGCCGGCCTTGGACATGTGCAGGCGGTCCGCATCCCACATCCGGCGGTCTTGCAGGGCGTCGAAGCACCAATAGTCCACCAGCACCGCTCCGTACTTGGCGGCGAGTTCCCGCACCCGTTCGTTATAGGAGGTGTTTCTCCTTTTCAGCGGCTCCAGGAGCGCGGACACCCTGACGTCGAATCCTGTGAACAGCACGAGGGTTGCGCCGGTTCCCGCGAGTTTAGCCACGAGCGCCTCATACTGCTCCATGAGCGCATCCATGTCCGTGCCGAAGTCCAGGATGTCGTTGCCGCCGGCATACAGCGTTATGAGGGTAGGTTCCAAGGCAACCGCCGGTTCCAGCTGTTCGGCGATGATGTGGCGCAGCCGCTTGCTCCTGATGGCGAGGTTGGCGTATTCCCAGCCCGGCTCCGCTTTGGCGAGCCTCTCCGCCACGCGGTCGGCCCAGCCCCGCACACCGTTCGGCAGGTGCTTGCTCCGGTCCCCCACACCCTCAGTGAACGAATCACCCAGGGCCACGTACCGCCGTCGCCCATCCCGGTCCGGAAGCAAAGGATAAGAACCCACCCGGGACAAGGTACACACCCGGAGATACGCGCAGGCAAACCGCAGATGAACGGTGACGCTCCTTCCGGGGGCCAGAGCACCGGTCCTAGAGTTCGGCCTTCCCTTGCCGCCAATACCCCATAAAGGCAACCTGCTTCCGGTCGATGCCGACATCCCGGACCAGATAGCGCCGCAGGTCTTTGATGACGCCGGCCTCACCCGCCATCCAGGCATAGAACGGCATGGCACCGGCGGGCACGGCCGGGTTCTTGCTGGCGACGATGGCCGCTGTGTCCATGCGCGCAGGCGTCTCCCACAGGATCTCCTGGTCGACGTTGACGTCCTCCGGCTCGGGACCGGCGGCCGCGTCGGGCGACTTGATGCCCACCCAGCCCGGCACCGGGACGGCGGCCCGGACCGCTTCCTGGAGCAGCTCGCCGTGCGGACGCGAGCGCCCGATCGCGGCGCCGCGCGCGAGCCAGGTGATGTCGACGTCGGCATCGGTTTGGAGATCGAGGAAGTCGCCCGCCTCCGGGACTTCCAGGAACGCGTGGCCGGTCATGTACTTCGGCAGGCTTTCCAGGACAGCGCTGATGGCGGGAACGGCCGTCTCGTCGCCCGCCAGGAGCACGCGCTGGGCCAGGCCCGGCCGCCATTCGATGCCCGAGTAAATCTCCGCCGTAACGCAGTGCGCGGCACGGTTGTTCGGCCCGATGATGGTCATGGCGTCGCCCGGGCGGGCGTTGCGCGCCCAGTTCGCCGCGGGCCCCCCGTGACCGTCTGCATCGAAGTGCATCACGAAGTCGACGTCGATCTCGGGGTACACGGCGTCGAGCCTGGCATGGCGCACGGTGTAGGTGCGCATGGAGCCGCGGATGGCCGGATCCATGGCGAGCCACTCCTTGTACCAGCCCGTGTTCTCCATGTGAAAGGGCGGCAGCGCGAGCTGCGTGCCGTCGTGGGCAAGGGAAGGGATCACCAGCTTGATGCGCAGGTCCATGGTCCTGCCGTGCACGCCGAAGTCCCGCAGCGAGTAGCCGCCGAACGTGATGCGGCGGAAGTTTGCTCCGAGCGCCTGCACGGCACTGACCGTGACGTCGAACGCCAGCGTCATCGGTTCGGTGGCGAGCTGCGGCATGGCCCCGGACCTTTCCCGCGCCGCGGCCTTGGTGCCTGTCCCTGCAGGGCTGTTGACTGAGCTCATGAGACCAACTCCAGGGTTGTGGTTACGGCTTTTGGGGCTGCGGCGTGGTGGCGTCCGATCGGGATGATCAGCGGAGTGCCGGAAACCGGGTCCGGCAGCACGCGGGATTCCAGCCCGAAAACATCCAGGACCAGCTCTTCCGTGATCACGTCGGGAGCCCCGCCCTCGGCGACGATCCGTCCGCCTTTCAGGGCGATGACGTGGTCCGCGTACCGGGCTGCGAGGTTCAGGTCGTGCAGCACGATGGCCACCGTGGTGCCGCGCTGCCGGTTGAGGTCGGTGACGAGGTCCAGCACCTCCACCTGGTGCGCGAGGTCCAGGTAGGTGGTGGGCTCGTCGAGCAGGAGCACGTCCGTTTCCTGGGCCAGGGCCATGGCGATCCACACGCGCTGGCGCTGCCCGCCGGACAGCTCCTCGACGTTCCGCCCGGCGAGCTCCAGCGTTTCGGTGGCTTCCAGCGCGCGCTGCACCGCGGCGTCGTCCTTTTCTGACCAGCTGCGGAAGAAGCCCTGGTGAGGGTACCGGCCGCGGCCCACCAGGTCCCTGACCGTGATGCCGTCCGGGGCGGTGGGGTGCTGCGGCAGCAGACCCAGGGTGCGGGCCAGTTCGCGGGCGGGCAGGGAGTGGATGTCCTTTCCGTCGAGGGTGACGGTTCCGCCAGCGGGTTTGAGCAGCCGGGACAAGCCCCGAAGCAGCGTGGACTTACCGCAGGCGTTGGCGCCCACGATCATGGTCACCCGGCCCTCCGGGATCTCTGCCGTGAGCCCCTCAACGACGCGCCGCTGGTCGTACTGCAGCGTCAGGTCCTTCGCTTTGAGAACAGCCATGTCAGGCATCCTTTCGGTTGGCGGTGACGAGAAGCCACAGCAGGAAGGGGGCACCGAGGGCGCCCGTGACCACGCCGACCGGCAGGGCCGTGCCGTCCAGCAGCAGCGGGGCGAAGTTGGCGGCGAAGTAGTCGGCGGCCAGCACTATCAGGGCGCCTACAAGGGCCGACGCCGGGAGGCTGGCTTTGCCGGTGAAGCGGCGGGCAATGGGGCCCGCCAGGAAGGCGACGAAGGCCACGGGCCCGGCCGCCGCCGTCGCCACCGCGGCAAGCGAGACGGCGGTGAGCACCACGCCCAGCCGGGCGCGGTCCACGCGGATGCCGAGTCCGGCGGCGGTGTCATCGCCCAGTTCGATGATGCGCAGCGGGCCGGCCAGGACTGCGACGGCGGGCACGAGGACCAGCAGTGCCGCCGCCAGCACCCCGGCACGGTCCCAGCTCGCGTGGTTGAGTGAGCCGTTGAGCCAGACCAGGGCGTCGGCCGCGGTGCGGATGTCCGTGCGGGTCAGCAGGAAATTCACCAGCGCGCCGAGCGCCGAGGCGATCCCCACCCCCGCGAGGATGAGGCGGTTGCCGGCGGCGCTGCCGCTTCCAGCCCGGGAGCCGGATCCTCCCCTCAGCGCGCCGCTGCGGGAGATCCCGTAGATCAGCGCGGCGACGCCAAGGGCACCGCCGAGGGCCGCACCTGAAACGGCCGCGCCGGTGGCCCCGAATACAACGATGGCCGTGACGGCGGCGGCGCTGGCCCCGTAGCTGATGCCGATGACGTCGGGGCTGGCCAGCGGATTGCGGAGCATTGTCTGGAACAGGCCGCCGGACAGTCCGAAAGCAACGCCGATCATGGTGCCGATCACCGCCCGCGGCAGTTTGCTTTCCATCACGATGAAGCTGGCACCCGGAATTCTCTCGCCGCCGGTGAGGTGCGCAGTGAGGATCCGGAAGAAGTCGGGAATGGTGACGGTGTAGCTGCCGAGCAGGATGCCCGCGGCGAAGAGGATCACGACGGCGGCGCCCAGGATCGCTGTCCGGTTCAGCAGCGCCCGGCGCAGGAATGACGCCCGAACGGGCAGATAATGCCCTGTTTTCGCAGTTTTGAGGGCATTATCTGCCCGTTCGCGCTCTAGGCGGGGGGCCTCAAGTGTCCGTTCGCGCTGGGTGGTCACAGTCCGGCCCCCTTGCCGCGGCGGACGAGCCACACAAAGACCGGGGCGCCGACAAGGGCGGTCATGATGCCTGCGGGAACCTCGCCCGGCAGCAGCACCACGCGCCCGATGACGTCG
The DNA here is from genome assembly GCF_044754165.1 of Arthrobacter sp. NPDC093139. Taxonomy (NCBI): domain Bacteria; kingdom Bacillati; phylum Actinomycetota; class Actinomycetes; order Micrococcales; family Micrococcaceae; genus Arthrobacter; species Arthrobacter sp. NPDC093139. Next base: position 113,891 of record NZ_JBIVOO010000012.1, on the reverse strand, counting down.
GAAACAAGGAGCAGGGCCGGGGCGAGCACCAGGGAGAAAGGGAGGATCCAGCGGTAGTCCGGACCGGTCAGGAAGCGGACCGCGTGCGGGATGACGAGGCCGACGAACGCGATCGGGCCCGCGAGTGCGGTGGCTGAACCACAGAGCAGCACGATTCCCAGCGCCGTCACCGAACGTGTCAGGCCGACCCGCTGGCCAAGCCCCCGGGCAAGGTCGTCGCCGAGGGCCAGGCTGTTCAGTATGCGACCGGTACAGAGCACGAGCAGCGCGCCGGCCGCCAGGAACGGCAGGCCGGGAAGGATGACAGACCAGTCGCGGCCGGCGATGCCGCCCACCTGCCAGAACCGGAAACGGTCCAGGGTGTCCTGGCTGGAGACCAGGATGACGTTCATCAGCGAGTACAGGCCTGCGCTGAGGGCTGCGCCAGCAAGGGCGAGCTTGACGGGCGTGGCGCCGTCCCTGCCCATGGACGCAATCAGATAAACGACGACGGCGGCCGCCGCGGCCCCGCCGAATGCGAACCAGATGTACGCGCCCAGGGAGGACGCGCCGAAAAGGTAGATGCCCGTGACCACGGCCAGGGCCGCACCGGCGTTTACGCCGATAATGCCGGGATCGGCCAGCGGGTTGCGGGTAACGCCCTGCATAGCGGCGCCGGCCAGCCCGAGCGCCCCGCCGGCAAGCAGTCCCATGATGGTGCGCGGGATCCGGGCATGGATCACGGCGTGGTCGCCGTCCCCCGGATCGAACTGAGTCAGTGCCTGCCAGACCGTGGCCAGGGAAAGGCCCCGCGCGCCCACGGCCAGCGACACTGCACAGACAAGGACAAGTACGACGACGGCGGCGGCCAGCCAGGCGGCCCGCATTCCGGAGGCGCGCGTTCCCTTCTCGCGAGCTGGCAGCTGATGCCCCCTCAGAGCCGAAATGGGGTCATTAGCTGCCAGTTCGCGCGGGGCGAGCGGGCCGGACGGTGAGCCGGGCATCATGCTGCCGGCCGCCGTCGTCGTACGTGGTGTCATTGCTGGTTACTGGACCGCGTCGGCAGCTTTACCGAGCTGCGGGAGGAACGTGTCCAGCGACCACGGCAGGCTCAGGGGTGAGGCGGCCGAGATAGAGAGGGTCAGCGTGTTGTCCGAGTCAGCCACCAGGGCACCGTCCTTGATGGCGGGGATCTGGCCGAGCAGCGCGTCCTTCTTGATGGCGTCGGTGGTCTTGGCGTCCGGGACCCACGTCACGAAGATGTCGGAATCCAGTTCGTTGGCCTTCTCTGCGGACCATGCCAGGAAGAAGTCCTTGGAACCCTTGGCCTTCTCCTCCACAACCGGGGCCAGCTTCATGCCAATTGAGGACAGGAACCGCGGGCGGTTGTCGTTGGCGGTGTAGACGTTGACACCGTCGCCCTTGGCGGGCTCAAGGTTGCCGTAGATGAAGGTCTTGCCCGCGAGCTGCGGGTACTTGGCGGCCTTCTCCTTGATGGTGGCCTCGGTCTCGGAGATCAGCTTCGCTGCCTCGGCTTCCTTGCCGAGGGCCTTGCCGATGATGCTGGTGGAGTCCTGCCAGGAGGTGCCGTAGGCGACGTCGGGGTGGGCAACGACGGGAGCGATCTCGCTGAGCTTCTTGTAGTCCTCTGCGGTCAGGCCCGAGTAGGCGCCGAGAATGACATCGGGGTTGAGCTTAGCGATCTCAGTGAAGTTGATGCCGTCAGCCTCGGAGTACTGAACGGGGGCCTTGTCTGTGCCGAAGCCTGCGCCGAGCTTTTCGAGGGCGGCGTCCTTCCAGGGAGTGGAGCCTTTGTCGTTGCCGCCCCACTCGTTCTTCGGGATGCCCACGGGAACCACGTCCAGGGCGATGGCGACGTCGTCATTTACCCAGGACACGGTGGCGACGCGCTTGGGCTGCTCTTTGATGGTGGTCTCGCCGAAGGCGTGCTTGATCGTCACGGGGAACTGCGTGCTGGACGACTCCGAAGCGGAAGGATCTGAAGCGGAAGCAGCCGGGCCGGTGGAGCAGCCGGTCAGCGCCAGGGCTGCGGCAGCCACAACGGCGGTGGCCTTGCCGGCGGTCTTGAGGAGGGCGCGGCGGGTGGTACCTGCGCCGGGCACACGGCCGGGGCCGGAGAAGAGGGGGGAAGTCACGGAACTCCTTAGATCAATGAAGCGAACGCGACTAAGGCTAGCCTATCCTCTCTCGAATTACGAAAGCTTTGCGTCGCGTAATTCTCCGTGCAGTGCCGTGCCCCCGCAGCGCCCTGCTGCTCCGCTGGTTGAGCTTGCTGAACCTGGTCTCCAGCAAGCTCAACCAGAGCCCCCGTCTAGCGGTATGAAATGCTCAGCAGGAGTGCCTTCAGGGCCTGCCCTTCGTCGCCCGCAAGCCATGCCTTGGCGGCTGCGTCGCTGGCAAAGGGCTTTTCGATGAACTGGACATCCGCGACGAGCACATCTCTTCCGACGCGGATGATGCCGTCCTGCGCCAGGTCTGCGCCGGAAGGCGGGGCCCCGGCCGTGAGGTGCATGCGGTAGACGGACGCGTCCGCCACCCGGTCCACGTAGAAGGAGTAGTGCGCGGCGGGAGCCGGCTGCTTCTGCAGGCCCGGAACCGGCTGGGTTTCGAAGACGTCCCTGGTGACCGGGTGCGTCACGCCATCAGCAATATGCCCCGAGTAAATGGTCACCTGCCGGTTGCCGTTGGCGTCGTAGACAGTCGCCGTGCCCGATGCCGGCGCCGCCCCCGACCCGGTGAAGAGTTCCACTTTCCATGTGGCCGGGTATTTAAAGGACACCCTGTCACCCGGGAACGTGAAGGTTGCCAGGTCAGCGGAACCGGGCGCGGCGGTGCCGGACCCGGCAGCACCCGGCGCACCGGCACCCGGCGCAGCAGCTCCTGGCTTCGTGCTGGAAGGTGCAGGCGAGGCCGGCGCAGGCGTGGCGGTCGCGGGCGCATCCGTGGCAGTCGCGGTGGAGGTGGCGCCGACAGCCGCCGCCGAGGGGCTCGCATTGTTGGACGCCGACTCCGCGACTGCCCCGCAGCCGGCAAGGCTGAGGGCGGCTGCGGCCGCCAGGGAGGTGACGAACGTGGCGCGGTGAGGAGTACGCATGATGGTGCCTTTCGTGAGGACGCCGTCAAGCTCGGCAGAGGGTGGCTCTGGCCCGCCGCGTGGGAGTGTTGATGACCCTGTGGAGCTGTGGCGAAGTGTTGGTGCCCACCAGATTCGCACGCTGAAATGCGCTCTCACTAGCCAATCATCAATAAATCCATCGATTTGTTATAAAGCCAAGGCAGGGTTACGGGGAAATGGAGCCCCGGCGGCGGCACCCTCAGCGCAGCACGATGTCCACGGGGTTGGCCTCGGACCTCCATTGGCCTTTGGATCCGGGCTTCGGGGCAATCACAGGGGCGGTCAGCACGCCCGAGCGGTTGGTGCGCTTGTCCCGCAGGATCTCCGTGACGGAACCGAGATGCCGCGACAGGTCGATCACGTTTTCGGGAGCGGCCAGGAGCAGCTGGAAACCGAATTCGTGCAGCGCCTTGATGCCGGCGCCGGCGAATTCCTCGGAGGCCAGGACGAACGCTTCGTCCATCATCACCGTGCCGTAGGTGGTGAAGCCCTGTTCGGCGATGCCCAGCTGGTAGCTCAGCGCGGCGGCCATGATGAACGCGGTGAACCGCTGCCGCTCACCACCGGACATGGAGCCGGTGTCGGCGTGCATGAACACCTCGGTCCGCTTGCCGCCCTTGCTTCCGGCCGGCGCGTGGACTTCGCGGTGCTCCTTGCACTGGATGAACAGGTGGCCGCGGACATCCAGCACCTCGGCGCGCCAGCGCCGGTCCTCCGGTGCCTGGGAACCCAGCCGCTTCACGAGCGTTTCCAATGACTTGTAGCGGCTGGTGAGCTCGGCGTCGTCGTCCACGCTGGTATGGGGGGCTTCCCTGCCGGGCCGCGAATGACGGGTCTTCAGCGCGTTCTGGATGGCGTCCTTGAACTGCTTGGCCGTGGCCGGCAGGGTCTGTTTGATGTCCAGCTCCAGGAAGCTGCCTTCATGGAAGTTGACCTCGGAGAGAATGCCGTTGAGCGGCAGGATGCGGCTCATGATGGAGCGCCGTTCCTCGTCCAGCAGGTGCAGCAGCGTGCTGAACGATTCGTGGGTGCGCTGGTTGAAGAACTGCCGGAACTCCGCTTCCTGTGCCGGCAGGCCGTCGCTGACGATCGCGTGGTAGCGGGCTTCGAACTCACTGGCTGCGCCGATCGACGTGCCGTGGTCGGCCGAGATCGCCGTGCCCCACTCGCGCACGAATCCCTCGAAGATCCGGGTCAGCCGCTCGGACATCGCCTGGCCCCGGGATTCCGCGGTGTGCAGTTCCCCCAGCAGCTGAGTTCTGACCCGGGCGGCCAGGTTGTCCAGCTCATGCATTTCCGTCACGTCGCCGAAGCCCTCGAAGTATGGCTCCAACGCGGCGGCGGTGGAGGCCGACGGCGGTGCCTGGGCCAGGCGGGTCCGCGCGGCTTCCAGCAGTGAATCAGCGGTGCTGAGCTGGTGGTCCAGTGCCTTGTACTCGCTCTGCAGCACCGCGGCCGCTTCTGTGCTGGACTGGTGCTTCTGGCGTGCCGCCTCGATATTGGCCCGCAGCGGTTCGAGGTCGGCCTGCGCAGCAAGGGCGTCCTTGAGCCGCTGTTCGATCCGGGCGAGTTCGTCCGCGGCGACCGCCGCGGAGACCTGCTCCCAGGGACGGTGGTCCTCGGCAACGCGGCGCAGCGCCTCGAGCTGCCGGGACATGCCCTGGTGGGATTCCTCCCTGCTCTGGGCGAGTTCGGCTGCTTTGGCCAGCTCCTGCTGCAGGTCCGCCACCTGTGCCGCGACGAGTTCCATTTTGGAGGCGTTATCAAAGCCAAGGACGTAATCCTGGCGGCCGGTGAAGCGGTCGTCCTTCTCCACGGTGTGCCTGTTGCGCTTGACCACGCCGCCCAGGCTCAGGCCTTTGTCGAGCGCGGCAAGGTCGTCCGGATTTTCCACACACGGGTAGGCGAAGTCCAAGGCGATGCGTTCGCGGATCCACTCGCTTGCCTGTGCGGCGGAGCCGCCGCCGGGCCCGGCCGTGAGGATGTCCAGCTTGGTCAACAGATCGCCGTCGGAGACGTCCTCCACAGCCAGCGCGCCGCCGGCGAGCGGCTTGGACACATCGACGGCGCGCAGGGCGCCGCGGACGGTGTGGTTGTTCAAATAGCGCGTGACGGCGGCGAAGTGCTCGCCCGGGACCAGCAGCGTCGTGGCGAGGCTGCGCAACGCGCGCTCGGCGGCGGGCCGCCACTGTTCCTCTCCCTCGGCGAGGTCGATGAGCTCGCCGCCGAAGGGCATGAGTTCCTCGGGGATGCCGGTGGCGGCTGCGATGGCAGCGCGGTTCTCAATGCTCGACGGCGGCAGCAGGGACTTGCGCGTCTTCAGGGAGATGAGCTCCTGTTCGGCCGCAGCGAGTTCACGCTTCTTCGTCGCGTGCCCGTCAAAGGCCTCGAAGCGGAGCTCCTTCAACGTCTCCGAATCGTCCCTGAGTTCCGCGGAGCGGGCGGCGGCCAGCTCGTGGGCCTGCTCCCACCCCTCGGCCGTCCAGTCCAGCTGCAGGCCGGCGTCGGAGAGTGACTGGCGGGCCGCCTCTTCCACCTGCTGGCGAAGCTTGAGGCCGACCCGGGCGTTCTCCAGCGACTGCTCGATGGAGGAGATGGCGTTGCCGCCCTGGTTGTTGTACTCAGCCTCGAGCTGGCGCAGGTCCATGGCGAGGCTGTCGCGGACGGCCCGTTCGGCGCCGAGCTCCTTGGCCTTGGCTTGCGCCCGTGCCTTGATCCGGGCGAGGGTCCTCTCGTGGACGGCGACGGCGAGCCGCTGCCGGTAGGCCTCAAATTCCTCGCCGGCAAGTTCCCGGAGCCGGTTTGCATCCAGCAGGGACTGGGCATAGTCCCTGTTCAGCTCCGGTACCGGGGCCAGCTGGTCGCGTTGCTGCCGCACGTCTTCAAGCCGCTGCCGGATCGACATCAGGTTGCTGAATTCCTCAACGACGCCGTCCGCAGCGGCCAGCGTCGCCGGCGCATCCAGCACTTGGTCGCGGAAGAACGTGTTGACGCTGCCGCCCAGGCCCTTGCCGGCCTGGATCACGCGGAGCAGCGGGAGCGCCTGGTCGGAGTTGATGCCCAGCAGGCGGCGGAACCGCTCGGCGAAGGCCTTGTGGACGTCGAAAACCTGCGCGTCCGGGAAGATGCCTTCAAGCGCCGCCTTGGTGAAACGCTTCTCGGCGATGCCCTCAATGGCGGCAAGATCCAGGGGCTTGTTGTCGATCAGGTAATAACGCCCGACGCTGGACTCGGTGCCGTTCTTCGGCAGGTCAAACAGCGCGGACACCGTCACCGTCGTGCCGGCGGCGTTGTCGAACGTCAGGGCGACGGCCGACCAGGTGGCCCCGGGGCGCTGGAACGCGCTGGCCGAGCCCTCCCCCACAGCCTTGTCGCCCACCTTGCCGCGCATGTACGTGAAGGTGGTCCTCTTGTCCTCCACGGCCCCGCCGGAGCGCTGGGCCGCCGCCTCGTTGGAGCGCGGGCGGGCGTCAAACACGCGCAGCATGGCATCGAACAGTGTCGACTTGCCGACCCCCGAGTTGCCGGTCAGCAGCGTCCCGTTGCGGTCCACATGCATGGTGTGGGCGCCGTGGAACGTGCCCCAGTTGACCACCTGCACCATCGCCAGGCGCATCTGGCCGGGGTTGGTGAGCTCGCCCATCGGCAGCATGGTCGCGATGCTCACTTGCCGCTCCCTTCGGCGGCGTCGCCGCCGTCCTCGGTGTCCGCCTCTTCATCGGCTTCGACGGGCTCAACCAGCGGGCTGTCGTTGAGCTCCAGCATCGCTTCCGTGCCGGCGGGGTCTGCCGTTGCTGCAACCAGGGCTTCGATCTGGGCCGGGATGTCGCCGATGTTTTCGAAGGGGAGAGCCAGCGGGAGGGCGTTGGAGATCGTGTAGACGTCGTCCAGGCCGGTGCTGAGGAGGAGTTGGCGGGCGAGGAGCTTGGTGACCGCCCGGTTCACCACGTCCGAGTCGCGGAGGGCATCCTGCTGGCCTGCAGGCTGGTAATGCGCCACGAGTTCGGCGATTTCTTCACGCGTGATTGTGGGGTCGGTCTGGGCTGTGACGTGGCGGTCCAGCAGCAGCCGGAGGCGAAGCAGCACGATGGTTTCCACCCGGCTCAGGGCACGCTGCTGGCGCAGGATGCTGGAGCGTGCGCTTCCCCCGATGGCCTCGGCGTCGACCGGCCGCAGGACAGCGATCTTGCGCTCGTGGTCCAGTTGCAGCGTGAGGAACAGCTCGGAGAGCCTGCTGCGGAGGATGAGCTGGTTGTCCAGCAGTGTGGTCCACAGCTTCTCGTCGCGTCCGCCGTCGACGTAGGGGCCTTTCAGGAGCTTCACAAGTGCCTGGCGCACCTTCATTGGGAGCACGCCGGTGTCACCGGGGAACAGGGCCGCACCGTCGACGAAGGTGTCCCGGGGACGGACCGGGAAGGGGTCGGTCCGGGTTTCGCGAGGCTCTGCCACCGGGGCTTCGGTTTCGGCGGGTTCAACCGCCGGGGCGGCCGCCGTCGTCATCTCTTCAGTCATCGGAATCCTTCGTGAGGGTGACCACCGGAAGGTAGGCCTTGCGGGTGGTGCCGTCGATCTGTTCAAACTCGACGGCGTCCCAGGCTTCGCGGTCGAAGCCGGCGCCGTCGTGGAGGGCGTGGGAGAGCAGAGCACGGATGGAGTTGATGTGCCGTTCCTCGGGAGGCAGCTGCCCCCACGCCTCGGCAAGGGAAGCGGCGCCCGCCATGGCTGCCCGGATGGCCTCCGGGTTCGCCTTGCGGGTGCGCGGCGAGCGCACGCGGTCGGAGTCGCTGAAGGCGATCGGATCCGCGAGCTTCGGCGGGGCCGCGGACTCGTCGGGATCGAACAGCTTCACCATGGCCAGCGATTCGAAGCCTGCGTTGAAGAGCACTGGGCCGGGGACGAGGCCTGGCCGCTCACGCTCGTACGGCAGTCCGCGGATGGCCTGTTCGGCTTCGCGCAGCACCTTGCGGAGCCGGACGGACTGGCGGAAGTCATCACTTTGGACGTAGGTGTTCAGGCTCTCGCTGAGCTTGCCATAGATGCGCTGGATCTGGCTGTGCTGGTGGCGGAGCTCGGCCACAAGGTTCTTCAGAGTTTCGCGGTCCTCCGCTGAGAGGTCGTCCGCGAACTGCCGGCTCAGCACCTCTCCGATCGCCGAGCGGAAGCGCAGCTGCTGCTGCGGATCATCCAGGAAGGCCGTGAAGGACCGGAATGTCCTGCCCTCGGGGCTTTGCCGCAGCCGCTTGTCCGCTTCCAGCACCTGGGCCATGGTGGCTCCCTTGGTCAGCGATTCCTCGATGATCTGGTTGCGCAGCTCGCCCACAAGCTCCTCGATGCGGTCGCGCATCTTCTTGTAGTCGGCGGGGAGGCTGGCCGCGAGGTCCAGGATGTTGCCGGCGGCTTCCACGGCCTCGTCGTCATCGAGCAGCCCGTCAAAGTCCCCTGAGCTGATGTCCTGGATGAGCTGTTGGCGCTCCTCGATCTCCTCCTCCAGGGACTCCAGCCGGGCGCTCTGGTCCGGGTTGGTTTCGTTGGCGAGCTTCTCCACGTCGCCCAGCAGCGTGCCCAGCCGGGAACCATTCAGCGTGGAGCGTTCGCTGGAAAGGCTGTCCAGGAAGGCGAGCACGCGGGCGGCCGGTTCCGTGACCTCGTACACGATCTGTCCGGACTGGTTCCGTCGCGTCAGGAACTGCTTGCGCGTCCATTCATCGCCAAAGGTCTTCCCGTTGGCCGCACCACCCAGCCCCGGCTCCTGGCGGCGGAGCTGCTCAAGGAAGGAATCGACGTCGGCATGGAACTCTTCCAGCGGAAGCTGCGGCCGGGTCCTGGTGAAGGACGCCTGCAGCACGGCAATCACCCAGGGGGCGGAGCGCGTGAGCGCCCAGGCGGGCCCCTTGGTCAGGAGCTCAAGGTCCCGGAGCCGTGCGCTGATGGCGTCAGCGGAGGACGCGGCAAACCGGGGCACACACTCTCCTAAGCTGCGTCGGGGATGGTCTGGGCAGCGGGAAACCGGAAAACTGCCAACTACAAGGTTAACGCAGAGCCTCTTTCCGCCGGCGCGCCCCGGAGCCACCTCGGACGGACAGGGGGGTTGCCGTCCCCGTCGCCTGCCGCGTAACGAAGCCGTTGTGACTGGTGATAATTCTGAGACAAGGCCGTGACCTACGGAGCAGTATGATTTCGATCCCGTATCAACCGGCCCGATCCGCCGGCGAGGCTGTGGATGGATCCCGCCTCTGCACCCTACGCTCGTGCTACTGATCAACCGCAGCAACGGCGCAGGGGGAAACATGCAGTTTGACCTAAGTGCAGTGGAGAACGCCACCTTGGTGTTCATCGGAACGCTGGTTTTTGCCTTGGCACTGGTTCTGTTCGTGGCGGTGGCGGCAATGGCCGCCCTCGTTCTGGTAGGCGTGGGGAGGCTGGCATGGCTGGTTGTCGCCGGCACGCTGCTGGGCCTGGTGCACGGCATCAACCACGTGTGGGACCGGCTGGTCCACCACGCATCCACGGTTGAGTTGCCGGGTGATTTTGCGGGGCAGCCTTCCCCTAGCACGGGTACTTACCCGCGGGTAGCATTGAGGGACAGCTGAAGGGTTCTCCACCCGCGGCGAACCCAGGGCTTGAGCCGGTCACCGGTTAGAGGAGATGCCCCGTGAGCTCCGCCACTGAGAGTCCCGCCACTGACAGCCAGGCCACCCGGCCTCAGGCCGGCACCATCCCGCCCATCGACAGCCCGGCGTCCGAAACGCCGGTGGCCGCCGAGAAGATCGGGGCCGGTGCATCTGCCGAGGATGCCAGAGCCGTCGCCGAGGCGGCCCGCGAGACCGCGTGGGAGCAGCCGAGTTTCGCCAAGGGCCTGTACCTCGGCAGCTTCGACCTCAGCCTCATCCACCCCTGGCCGGCAGCCAAAGCCGATGACGTGGAGCGCGGCGAGGCTTTTATGGAGCAGCTCACAGCGCTGTGCCGGACCATGTCCGGACGGGTCATTGAGCGCGATGCCAAGATTCCGGACGAGTACCTGAAGGCGCTGGCTGACCTTGGCGTGTTCGGCATGAAGATCCCGCGGGAGTATGGCGGACTGGGCCTGTCGCTGGTGTACTACGGCCGGGCGCTGGGGCTGCTGGGCTCGGTGCACCCCAGCCTGGGCGCGCTGCTCTCCGCCCACCAGTCCATCGGCGTGCCGGAACCGGTGAAGGTGTTCGGCACCGCCGAACAGAAGCGGGAATACCTGCCCCGCTGCGCTGCCGGCGCCATTACCGCCTTCCTCCTCACAGAGCCCGACGTCGGCAGCGACCCCGCCCGGATGGGCAGCACCGCTGTCCCCACGGACGACGGCGCCGAGTACCTTCTGGACGGGGTGAAACTCTGGACCACCAACGGCGTGATCGCGGAGCTTGTTGTGGTGATGGCCGTGGTGCCGCGGCACAGCACCCCCGACGGCACGGTCCATAAGGGCGGCATCACCGCCTTCGTGGTCGAGATGGACTCACCGGGCATCACCGTGGAAAACAGGAATGCCTTCATGGGCCTCCGCGGCATCGAAAACGGTGTCACCCGCTTCCACCAGGTGAGGGTTCCGGCCGCCAACCGGCTGGGCCGCGAGGGCCAGGGCCTGAAGATCGCACTTACCACGCTCAATACCGGACGCCTTTCCCTTCCAGCCCTGTGCGTTGCCACGGGACGCTGGAGCTTGAAGATCGCCCGCGAATGGTCCAATGCGCGCACCCAGTGGGGCAGGCCGGTGGGCAAGCACGAGGCCGTGGGCAAGAAGATCGCCTTCATTGCCGCCACGGCGTTCGCCCTGGACGCGGTCTTTGAACTGTCCGCCGAGATGGCCGACGCCGGGCAGAAGGACGTCCGCATCGAGGCCGCCCTCGCCAAGCTGTGGTCGACGGAAATCAGCTACCGGATAGCGGATGAGCTGGTGCAGATCCGTGGAGGCCGGGGTTTCGAAACCGCGGATTCGCTGGAGGCCCGGGGCGAGCGCGCCGTGCCCGCGGAGCAGCAACTGCGTGACCTTCGAATCAACAGGATCTTCGAAGGGTCATCGGAGATCATGAAGCTGCTGATCGCCCGTGAGGCCGTGGACGCCCATCTGGCCGCCGCCGGGGATCTGGCGTCCGCGGACGCCAGCCTGTCGGACAAAGCGAGGGCCGCCGTCGGGGCCTCCGGCTTCTACGCGAAGTGGCTGCCAAAACTGGTGGCGGGCGCCGGGATGGATCCCCGCTCCTACAGCGAGTTCGGCCGGCTCGCCAAGCAGCTGCGCTTCGTGGAACGGTCCTCACGGCGACTGGCCCGGCAGACGTTCTACGGCATGGGGCGATGGCAGGCCAGACTGGAGCACAAGCAGGCCTTCCTGGGACGGATCGTGGACATCGGCGCCGAGCTCTTCGCCATGGCCGCGTGCTGCTCGCGGGCGGAGATGTTGCTGCGCACGGCTCCCGAGCAGGGCGCCACGGCATTCGAGCTGGCCGAGGCCTACTGCGAGCAGGCCCGCGTCCGCGTAGACGAATACTTTGACCAGCTGTGGCGGAATACGGACGACGGCGACCGCGAACTGTCACGCAAGGTCCTCGCCGGGGATTACGTGTGGCTGGAAGCCGGGGTGCTGGACCAGTCCGAGGGCACCGGGCCATGGATCGCCGACGCTTCGCCGCACGCGTCGGCAAAGGAAAACCTGCACCGAAAGTACCGGTGACCGGGGAAGGAATCCGGTTGCATCCAGGAAGGGCGGCACGAAAACCCGGATAGTAAGCATCCTTGCTACAAGGCATTGAACGGAGTTAGCTAGAAGTGAGGCCAGCGCCTTGGCCTCGGCATTGCGTTGCCCGGCTTAGACCGTGAGCCTGGTCCGTTCAATGAAAGTGAGGCGTTCGATGAGCAGCCCAATCAGTTCCGAGGACAGACGCCCTCGGCACATGCAGTCCGGCCGCAGGCCCGACGAAACCCCGGTTTACGACGCCACCCGGTCACGCGAGGGGGATACGCGGGAAGCGGACACCGGCGCACGGGACACTGACACAAGCACCAGGGCCATGACCACTCAGGCGCCCTACGCCGAGCGGGACTATGCTCCGGACACGGAGGGCGACGACGCGCGGCCGCACTCCGACCCCAGCCTCGCCTCGCGGGAGACCGCGATGGCCCGCGAAAAGGAGGCTTTCGGCGGGGTCAAGGTGGGCTCGGCGTTCTTCGGCTGGCTGGCGGCCACCGGCATGGCCGTGTTGCTGACGGCCTTTGTGGCGGCAGCCGGAACGGCCGTGGGGCTCGCCACCAATCCCGACGTCAACGCCGCCATCGGCCAGGCGGCGTCAAACCAGACGGTGGGCCTGGTGGGCATCATCGTGCTGCTCGTGATCCTCTTCGTCTCGTATTACAGCGGAGGCTACGTGGCCGGGCGGATGGCGAGGTTCAACGGCGCCAAGCAGGGCCTGATGGTCTGGATCTGGGCGCTAATCGCCGCCGTCATTGTCGCCGTCCTCGGCATGATCGCCGGCGAACAATTCAATATCCTCGCCCAGCTGAACAGTTTCCCGCGGATTCCCGTGAACGAAGGCCAGCTCACCACCACGAGCATCATCGCCGCCGTCGTGGTCGCGGTCGTCGCGTTGGTGGGCGCCGTCGTGGGCGGCATGGCCGGCATGCGCTTCCACCGCAAGGTGGACCGTGCTGGCTTCACGCCGACGGCCGACTACGAGGAGCACTAGGAGCCACGGCAGAGTGGGTCCCGCGCGCCGGCGCCCTGCAGGGCCCCGTCCGGAGCAGCTAGGCCTGGTGAAGGACGACAGCGTCAAGGTAGTACCAGCGGCGGTCCACCCTAAGGAAGCGGCTGGTTTCGTGCTGGACGCCCCGTTTGCCGTCCTGCCTGAAATGCGCCGTGAACTCCACCAGGCCCTGATTGTCCAGCGGGCCGCCGCGGCTCGTGGAGACGATGTCCAGCCGCCGCCACTCCAGCCCGGGATCCAGTTCCAGCTCGGTGGGCCGGGTGTCCGGGTGCCAGGTTTTCAGGAGGTATCCGGTATCCAGGAGAACGAATGCACTGTACCGGGAGCGCATGAGCTGTTCGGCCGTCGCAGCGTCCGCGGCTCCGCTGTGGAAGCGGCCGCAGCAGTCGGCGTACTGCTCTCCGGAGAGGCAAGGACAGTTGCCGGTAAAGGTCTGGGACTGGCTCACGAAGTTCCCTGAAAGTGTGGAGGTAAATTGCTGATCTCGACTATATGCCTGAGTCGACAGACCCGTCCGGTAACAGGTTCGAAACAACATCCGCCCGGCCTTGTCATGCGGGCATGTCGGCAGTAAATAGTCCGTAAGGTGGTAAAGGCTGTTGCATGTGGGCAATGCCCCGGCTTGCAGCAGCGGTGGGTTAGGAGGGTGAAGTGGAAGATCCGACAACGGTTGCACTGAACCTGACATTTTTCGGCACGGTGTTCGTGGCCTTTCTCATGTCGCTGGGGCTGTTCATTAGTTTCATCGTCATGCTCGTCATCGCCGGCGTCAGCCGCCTGCTCGTGCTGATCGTGATGGCCCTGTTCGGCAGGATCCCGAAGAACGACACCGTCGAAGTTGTGCGGCTGCCGGCCGACACGAAAACTACGGAGGCGCTGCCCCCGAAGCCCGCGAAGGTACAGCCTGCCAAGGCACCCCGCGCCCCGCGCCCGGTCCGCGCGCCGCGTCCTTCCGTGGACTGGAAGACACTGATGACCCGTGCCGGCCTGCAAAGCGCCCTGCGAACCGCCGTCGCCGATCACCCGCTGCTGACGGCGGCACGCCCGGTGCCGCCTGTCCTGGCGAAGGACTGGGCAGAGGCGGTTGCCGCTGCAGATGCCCGGGCCGTCGCCCGGGCACGGGAGACCGCTCCGGTGCTCGACATCCCGGTTCCGGAAGCGCCCGTCACAGGCGTGGGAGAAGTGGTGAAAGTGGCTCCGCTCGTGGAGTCAGCGCTGCACGGCGGCGAAGGCGCCCCTGTCAATCAGGTCCCGCCCCGGCCGACCCGCGCCCCCAGGGCGGGCGCAAGCGGACCAGATGCGGCAAAGGGCGCCGGCAGTGCGCCACAAGTCCAGCCGGTCCAGTCCTCGCTCGCCGCCTCTGCCCAGCCCGCGCGGCCGGCAAAGAAGCCTGCAGACGTGGGCCACATGGCCGTCCTGGACACGGGATCCATGGTCTCGCTGGCGCAGCATACGGAAAACCGCGTCCGATCTTAGGTGGCCTGACGGGAAACTGTGGCATTGACGGCTTCGCGGGCTGGGCGTAAACCTGTCAAAGGGGACCAGCCCGCAGAACCGAGCAGAATCGCAATGCCATGTCCAAGGTGATCTACAGGCGCCGCAAGTCCGTCCGGCCCGCGCCGCATCCGGAGGAACCCACGCACGGTCCGCTGACCAGTGCTGAGTTGCAACTCGCGGTACGGAACCATTCGATGCCGCTGGAGGTGCTGCGTGAGGATGTCACCCCGCCCGGACTGCACTACGTACTGACGCACTTCGACATACCGCACATCGATCCGGCTGCTTGGCACGTGAGGATAGGCGGCGCCGTTGAGCGGGCCATGGAACTGGGGCTGGCCGCCCTGAAGAGGGATCCGGCGATCAGCGTGCCGGTCACACTGGAATGCGCCGGCAACGGGCGTTCACTCCTGAGGCCGAGGCCGCTGAGCCAGCCCTGGACCCTTGAAGGCGTGGGAACGGCCGTGTGGACGGGTGTTCCGCTGGCCTACCTTCTGGGAAAGGCCGGGATCGAGCCGGAGGCCACCGAGGTGGTCTTCACCGGCCTGGACGAAGGAATCCAGGGCGGCGTCCGCCACCACTATGCACGCAGCCTGCCCATTTCGGAGGCCCTCCGCGCCGACGTGGTGCTGGCCTACAAGATGAACGGCGCCGACCTGCCGCCGCAGCACGGCTACCCGCTGCGGCTGGTGGTTCCCGGGTGGTATGGCATGGCCAGCGTCAAGTGGCTGCAGTCCATCCAGGTGGTGTCCTCGCCATTCCAGGGTTTCCAGCAGGCGGTCGCGTACCGCTACCAGCACACCGCGGACGACGCCGGCACTCCGGTGACGCGGATGAGGGTCCGCGCGCTGATGGTTCCGCCGGGTGTCCCCGACTTCTTCACGCGCCGGCGGCACCTGCCGCGGGGCCCGGTGATGCTGCGCGGCCGCGCCTGGTCCGGCGAGGGCCCCGTGACGGGCGTGGAGGTCGGCGTCGACGGGCACTGGATGCCCGCGCAGCTGGACAGGCCGGCCGGTGCCTACGCGTGGTGCAGCTGGAGCCTGCCGTGGGTGGCAGACCCGGGCGAGCACGAACTGGTATGCCGTGCGAAAGACGCCACAGGCGCCGTCCAGCCGCTCGAACAACATTGGAACTATCAGGGCATGGGCAACAATGTGGCCCAGTGCATCCGCGTAACCGTTGAGTAGGCAGGGGGCCGGTCAGCACCCTTCGTAGTCACTGAGCACCGCGCCGCTGTTAGTGCATGTGGCTTCCGCCGTTGATGTCGATGGTGGTGCCTGTCAGGTAGGCCGAGTCCTCGGAGGACAGGAACGTGATGACGGCGGCCACCTCCTCGGTGGTGGCGTTGCGGCCCAGGGGGATGCCGGAGTTGATGGCAGCCTCCTGTTCCTCGGTGCTTCCCACGCGGATGTTGGTGTCCACGGCACCGGGGGTTATGGCGTTGACGGTCACGCCGGTGTCACCGAGTTCGCGGGCCAGGGCCTTGGTGAAACCGAGGATCGCGGCCTTGGCGGCGGAGTACGGGACCTTGCCGAACACCCCTCCGCCGCGCTGGGCGGAGACGGAGGACATGTTCACGATCCGGCCCCAGCCGTTGTTGATCATGCCCGGCAGGAAGGCCTTGGTGACGAGGTACGTGCCGGTGGCATTGACGTCCATCACCTTGTGCCACAGCTCCAGGGTGGTCTCCAGGAACGGCACCGGTGAGGTGATCCCGGCAATGTTCGCGAGGGCGCCCACGGGAGGGAGGGTGCCGGCGCCGACCTCAGCCGCCACTGCCTTGTGGGCGGCGTTGACGGAGCCTTCGTTGGCGACGTCAATCTCGTAGCCGAACGCCGGGACGTTGAATTCGTTGCCGATTTCGGCGGCGACCTTCGCCGACTTCTCGCCGTCGAGGTCCAGGATCACCACGCCCCAGCCCTGGCTGGCGTAGCGGCGGGCGGTGGTGAGGCCAATGCCCCGGTCAGAGGTTGCCCCGGTGAGGACGGCCGTGCGCTGGATGGTGGTCATGATGCTCCTTGGGTTTCTTGAGGTGTTTTGGGGGGTCAGATGAGGTCGGTGATGAAGCTGGCAGCCTTGGCGGCGGCGGCCGGGCGTTCGTGGTGGGTCACGTCGCGGGTTTCCAGTTCGAGGGAGAAGTGGCCGGTGTAGCCCTGTTCCGCCAGCGAGCGCAGCCCGCCGGCGAAATCAGCGAGGCCGTTGCCGATGCTGAGGTTGATGTTGCCCGGCACGGCATCGCGCAGGTGAACGTGGGCAATCCGGCCCTGGTGGCGCCGCAGGTACTCCTCCGGGTCCTCGCCGGCGGCAACGATGTGGCTGAAGTCCATGACAATTCCGACACCGGAGCCCGCCAGCCGCTGTGCCAGCGCTTCTGCGCGGTCCAAGTTCCAGCAGAACCGCAGGAAGTGCAGCGATTCGGTCCAGAGCCCGCGCGGCCTGCCGGCTGCCGTCGAGCACTGCGTTGAGATCCCCGATGTCTCCGTTGACGGAACGGACCCGCAAGCCGGACTGGGCCACGTCTTTGGCCACTGCGGTGACGGCAGGCCCGTCCAGTTCATAGGGAACGTGGTCGCAGACCCCGGGAAGTGCCCCGAGGTCGATCTCCTCGAAACCCAGCCCCGCAATGGTCCGCAAGGCGGTCGGAAGGTCCTGGTGCCTGAAGCTGATGGATGAGCATCCGAGTCGGGAATGGAACATCGTCGTTGATCCTCTGGCTGTTCGTGCCCGACAGGCAGGGTAGTGATGGCCCCCACAGTACCCGCGTTGACTGTTAACAGTCAACCTTCTAAGTTAACTGTTGACACTGAACATGACCTCGGTCACACTGGCATATCACCTGTTAACAGTCGACATCGCTGAGGCAAGGCTTTCAGCGCTCTTCGAAAGGAAACTCTTCATGAGCAACGAAGCTCTGAAAATGCGGGGCCACGTCCACGGCACAAAAGACGCAAAGCGGGTCGCCATCGGCTCCGGCGTTGGCGCCGTCATTGAGACCTACGACTTCATCGGCTTCGGCACTGCCGCCGCGCTGTACTTCGGCACTGCCTTCTTCCCCACGGGTGATCCCGTGACCGGAACGCTGGCGGCCTTCGCCACCCTCGGTGTCGGCTTCGCAGCCCGCCCCATCGGCGGCATCATCGGCGGGCACCTGGGCGACAAGGTGGGCCGCAAGCCCGTCCTGGTCGCCTCGCTCATCCTGATGGGTGTGGCAACCTTCCTGATCGGCCTGCTGCCCACGTATGAGCAGGTCGGCCTGCTGGCTCCGGCGCTGCTGGTCTTCGTCCGCATCGTCCAGGGCTTGGCCTTCGGTGCCGAATGGGGCGGTGCCATCCTGATGAGCTACGAACACGCACCGTGGAAGTCAAAGGGCAAGTACACGGGCATCGTCCAGGCCGGCTTCCCCGTGGGCCTGCTCCTGGCGAACCTGGTGTTCCTCGTCAGTGTAAATCTGGGCGGCGAACTCGCCTGGCGCGTTCCGTTCCTGGCCAGCATCGTGCTCGTCGCTGTCGGCCTGATCATCCGCTCCAAGGTCCCCGAGTCCCCGGTATTTGACGAGGTCAAGGAAAGCGGCTCCATCGTCAAGTCCCCGATCATCGAGGTCATCAAGACAGACTGGCGCAGCGTCGTCCGGGGCATCGGCCTGCGCATCGCGGAAACCGCCGGCTACGCCGTCTCCATCACGTACATGATTTCCTACCTGCACACCGAGCAGCTGGCGGACAAGACCGAGACCCTCGTCGCCCTCTGCATCGCATCGGCCGTGGGCATCTTCGCGACCGTGGCCTGGGCCAGGCTGACGGACAGGATCGGCCGCCGGCCCCTCTATGTCTGGTCCTGCGCGTTCGCCGCGCTGTTCGGCATCCCGATGTTCCTGCTCGTGAACACCGGAATGTTCATCTTTGTGATCGCCACCATCGTCATCTCCTACGCTGTCTGCCAGAACTCCCTGGCCGGTGCCCAGGGCCCCTGGTTCCCGGAGCTGTTCCAGGCCAAGACCCGCTCCTCCGGCGCCTCCCTGGCCTACCAGATCTCCGCGATGGTCTCCGGCTTCACGCCCTTCATCACCACGCTCCTGTTCGTTTCACTCGGCTGGATGGGCCCCGCGCTCCTCTTCAGCTTCTACGCCGCCATCGGGCTCTGGGCGGCCATCGTTACCCGGGAAACCTGGGGCAGGCGCGAACGGCAGCTTGCAGATGAGGCCACCAAAAGCACCCCGCAGACGGTGAACGTCTGATGACCGGCACGGAAGAAGCACAAATGACCACCACACAGGAAAACATGGCTCCCACGACAGAACGCGTTGACAGTGTTTCAGCCGCGGCCTACCGGATCCGGCACCACGCCCTGACCATGGGCGAGGTCCAGGGCCAGGGCTATGTGGGGCAGGCACTCGGCGCGGCGGACATGCTCGCCGTGGTCTACTCCGACCAGCTGCGCTTCCGGGCGGACGACCCGGAGTGGGCGGAGCGCGACCGGTTCCTGCTTTCCACCGGGCACTACGCCATCGGGCACTACGCGGCCCTTGCCGAGGCCGGCGTCGTCCCCGTCGAGGAACTCGAAACCTACGGCTCCGACGATTCCCGGCTCCCCATGTCCGGCATGTCCACCTACACCCCCGGCATGGAAATCTCCGGGGGCTCGCTCGGCCACGGACTGACCATCGCCGTGGGCATGGCCCTCGGTTTGCGCCACCAAGGCTCCAACGCCAGGATCTACAACTTCCTCTCCGACGGGGAACTGGACGAAGGCTCCACATGGGAAGCGGCCATGGGCGCCCACCACCACCAGCTCGGCAACCTCACCGCCATGGTGGACATCAACGCCCTGCAGGCCGACGGCAAGACCGACTCCGTGCTCCGCACCGAGCCGATCACCGATAAATGGGAAGCCGCCGGATGGTACACCCAGCGGGTGGACGGCAACCACCTCGGCGAGCTGCTGGAGGCATTCGACAGCGCCGCCGCCCAGGCGGCCGCGGTGGGACGACCCTCCGTGATCCTCTGCGACACCAAAGTGGGCCGCGGCGTGCCGCTGCTGGAAGAACGCGAGAAGGCGCACTTCATGCGCATCGAAGAACACGAGTGGCAGCTCTGCCGCGAGCAACTGACCGCAGGATACGAAGGAAAGGCCGCCTGATGAGCACCGCCACCACGTCCCCAGCCACCACAACAGCCACCGCAGTTAAGGGCACCGTCGCCACGAGCACAATCCCCAAGCTCAAGACCTCCGCCATGATCGCATCCTTCGCCGATCCCGGCCAAAAGACCACCCCGGCCCCGTTCGGCCACGCGCTGGTGAAAGCCGCGCAGGAAAACGATAAGATCGTTGGCCTCACCGCGGACCTGGGCAAGTACACGGACATGCACATCTTCGCGAAGGCCTTTCCGGAGCGGTTCTTCCAGATGGGCATGGCCGAACAGCTGCTATTCGGGGCAGCGGCCGGCCTCGCTGAAACGGGCCTGGTGCCATTCGCCTCCACCTACTCCGTGTTCGCTGCCCGCCGCGCCTACGACTTCCTCTGCCTCGACGCCGCCGAACCCAACCTGAACGTCAACATCGTCGGCGGCCTTCCCGGGCTCACCACCGGCTACGGGCCCAGCCACCAGGCAACCGAGGACATGGCGATCTTCCGCGGCATGCCCAACCTGACCATCGTGGACCCCTGCGACTCCGTGGACATCGAGCAGGCCGTGCCGCAGCTCGCCGCCAGCGAAGGACCCACCTACCTGCGCCTGCTCCGCGGCAATGTCCCCACCGTGCTGGACGAGTACGACTACACCTTCGAACTGGGCAAGGCCAAGGTGCTGCGCGGAGGCAACGACGTCGTCTTCGTCTCCAGTGGACTCATGACCATGCGGGCCCTGCAGGCAGCGGACGCGCTGGCGGCACACAACGTGGACGTCGCCGTTGTCCACACCCCCACAATCAAGCCGTTCGACGCCGCAACCGTCCTGGCCGAAATCAACACCGACCGGCTCGCGGTGACCCTGGAGAACCACAGCGTGGTGGGCGGGCTGTTCGAGACCGTTGCCTCGGCAGTTGTTACTGCCGGCGTGGGGAAGCGTGTGGTGCCGGTGGCCCTGCCGGACGAATTCCTGGGCGCCGGCGCCCTACCCACCCTGCACGAGCGTTACGGCCTGTCCGTACAGCGGATCGTGGCCAAGGTCCTCGCAGAACTTGGCTGACCGCCGCAAGAAGCGCGGGGACGGCACGTGCCGTTACCCGCGCTTCTGCCGTACCATCTGTTAACAGAGCGTCTGTAAACAGTCGACCACCAACATTGGGGAGAACCATCGATGGCCGCGCCAACAGCGTCCCTGCTGGGACTGCAAAAGAAGAGCCTTCGCGAGCAGGCGCTGGCCGCGTTGCGCGCCGCCATCACCAGCGGCGCCCTGGAACCCGGCCGCCATCTGGTGGAAACCGAGCTCTCCGACATGCTGCAGATCAGCCGCGGAACCCTCCGCGAGGCCCTTCGCCAGCTCGAGCAGGAAGGCCTGCTCTCGGCAGGTCCGCGCGGCCGCCTCTCTGTCCGCAACCTCGATGCCAAGGAAATCCGCGACATCTACTCCGTGCGGGCTGCCCTTGAATCGCTGGCGGCCCGCACCCTGTGTGAACTGCCGGACCGACAGCACGTCATCGAGTCGCTCCGCGCCGCCATCCAGGCCATGGAGGATGCAACCAAGGGCACCCTTGAGGAGCGGATCGAATCCGATCTCGAATTCCACCGCACCATGTGCCGCCTCACGGGCAACGAGACTCTGCTTCACTCCTGGGAAGCGCTGGAAGGATCCATCCGGATGTCCATCATGTTTGCCGGGCTGGAAAAAGGCGTCAAGAACATGAGTGTGGCCCGCCATCATGACATCGTGGCCGCGATCGAAACCGGCGATGCCACCCTGGCCCGCGACACGATCCGCGAACACATGGACTCTGCCGCAGCCGTACTGGTGGCCTAGGCTTCTCGCCCCCGAGGGCATGCTGCGCAGCCGGCGGGTCTCCGGCGAGTCCTTCGCGGGCGACTCGCCGGAGACGCGTTTAGGAACCGGGCTGCGGGGGTATCTGGACAATGCACACTTTCGGGGCAATGCATCCTTTCAGGACAACGCCCCGTTCAGAACAATGCACCGTTCCAACTAATGCACCGTTCAGACTAATCGGCCACGGAAAGGCGGTGGTCATGAATCGCCACACTTCAGCCAGCTGGGCCACAGGACAGACCATCGAAGACGCGTCCCTGGACATCCTCATCCCCACGCGCAACAGACCGGCGGAACTGGCCGTCACGCTCGCTGGCCTGGCCGCTCAACCGGGCCCCATTTTCCGCCTGGTAGTCAGTGACCAGTCAGACGGGCAACCTGTTTGGGACAAGGCGCCGGTCTCTGCCATCGTGCGCGTGCTCAGGGCGCAGGGAACGGAAGTCGCTCTGCTCCGGCACCTGCCCCGCCGGGGCCTGGCGGAACACCGGCAGTTCCTCCTCGAACAGGCGATCACACACAAGGTGCTCTTCCTCGATGACGACGTGTGGCTGGAGCCCGGCGCCCTGGGAAGGATGAGCGATGCACTGGACGAGCTCGGCTGCGGCTTCGTGGGCATGGCACCGCAAGGCCTCTCGTATCTTGCAGACCGCAGGCCCGAGCAGACCGGGGCTTTTGCTGCCTGGGAAGGGCCTGTCATGCCGGAACGTGTCCGGCCGGATGAGCCCGCCTTTCAGCGGTGGCCTCTGCACAGTGCCGCCAACCTGAGCCACCTAAGCGCCGAACTGGGCCTGGAGCCCGGGCAATGGCTGCCCTACAAGGTGGCGTGGCTGGGCGGCTGTACGATGTTCCGCCGCGAGGCGCTGGAGGAAGCCGGTGGCTTCCGCTTCTGGGAGCAGCTGCCGCCCGAACACTGCGGCGAAGACGTCGTGGCCCAGTGGCGCGTCATGGAATCCTACGGCGGGGCCGGAATCCTGCCCACAGGCGCCGTGCACCTCGAGTCGCCTACCACGGTTACGGACCGCCGGGTGGAGGCCTTCAACGTGGTCCTCTCAGACTCTCCGCAAGAAAACGCCCTACCCCTCATTAAGGAAAGGAACTGAAATGAGCGACGCACCCAACCCGATCCAAGTTCAGAAATTCCTCGGCGGTATCGATTACCCTGCCACCCGTGATGCCCTCATCGCGCATGCCCAGGAATCAGGCGCGGACGGGAATGTCATCAGCGCCCTGGAAAACATTCCGGACAAGGAATACGACAGCCCGACGGCTGTCAGCTCAGCCGTCTCGGATTCCTGAACGACCTGCCCTACCCGGGGCCGTCGCTCGCGGCGGCCCCGGGTTTGCCTGCGCGCCTTCGGGCGCTGGCAGGAATGCTACTCGGCAGCAGTCATGAGCAGGCTATTCGAACAGGTCCTTACCCGTGTAGCCCTGGTCAGTCCGCCTGATCTTGAGCTGGATCAGAGCGACCACAGCGGCGCAGACGCCTGAGAACACCAGAACGGCTGTCCAGCTCAACGGCATGATGGTGGGCCAGATAAGCTTTCCCGCCAGAAATACCAGGATGGCGATGCACAGTGAGAAGGCTGCATAGCTCAAGCCCGGATGGTATTGGCGTGTGGCTGCATTGTCTGCGATGCCGGTCACAAGACCGCTGACAAACCAGACAGCCCCGTAGCTGATTCCCGTTATTGCGGCTCCAAGCTGGGATCCGCTGACCACGACATGATTCATGAGCGGCAGAAACACCATCGTGCTAATCGTGTTGATGAGGATAAACCACTTGAGGTTGGTGCGAAGGATGACCTGTAAGTTCATGCTGGCTTCCTCTCAATAACTGTTCGGACTTCAGGCCGTGAGAACGGCTGAATGTTCCGGAGTGTGAACTGCTCCAGCACGTCTCGCCCGCGCGGGGAGAGCGTATAGAGCTTCTTCGGCGGACCTCCTGGACTGCTTTCCAGACGCATGTCCACCAAGCCAACGTCCAAATGGCGCCGCAGCTGGCGGTAGAGCGTCTGGTCGGCCGGATCGTACGTTCCGTTAGTCAGTTGCGAAATCCGGACTTTGAGGCTGGATACGTCATGCCAGTCCGCGTCCAGCGCGATGAAGGTCCAGAAAGTCAGCACTCCCTGCCGGAAGACCGCTTCCCAGTCCCTCAGCGTCCCGTCAATCTCCTTATGCCTAACCATGATCGGTACTATACCCCGTGTACAGTACTGGGCATATAGTACCTAGCCGGAAACACGGCCTATACTCGGCAGCAGTCATGAGCAGCCTTCCTTCAGCCCCTGCAACGGTCCGCATTGATGCGTGGCTGTGGGCCATCCGTGCCTACAAGACACGCTCAGCGGCCACAGCCGCCTGCCGGGCCGGGCATGTCCGGCTCAACGGAAACCCGGCCAAAGCGTCGCAGCCAGTGGTCCCCGGCGACACTGTCCGGGTCCGCCAGCCGGGATATGAGCGCATCCTCGAGGTTCGCCGCCTGATTGCCAAGCGCGTGGGGGCCGAAGCGGCCTCGCACTGCTTTACCGATCACACGCCTCCTCGCCCGATCGCCCCTGCGCTTGGCCTGCCACAGCGTGACCGCGGCGCAGGGCGGCCCACAAAGAAAGACCGGCGGGAAATGGAACGGCTTCGGCGGAGTTAAGGCGGCGCTTAGGCCGGGAAGCTCCCGACCCCTCCCGCCGGATGCAGCTACTCCTTGATTTGGCCCCGCCCCTCCCGCACCTCGAACTCCCCCGCTTCCAGCTCCGCAGCGCCGAAGGCCGTGGGGACCAAAGTGACGTGGACCGCGCCGGCCGACGTGGCCTTGTGCCCGGCCAGAGTGTAGGCGGAGGGCATGGCCCCGCCCTCGAAGAGCCGTTTGCCCTGGCCTAGCACAAGGGGAAATACGAGGATCCGGTATTCGTCCACGAGGCCGGCATCGTGCAGCGCCCGGGCCAGGCGGTGGCTGCCGTGCACCTGCAGTTCCCGGCCCGGTCCGGATTTGAGGTCATCAATCGCCTCGAGGAAGTTGCCGGAGAGAATGCTGGTGTTGTTCCACGTCGGGTTGCTGATGGTGTTGGAAACCACGTACTTGGGCAGCGAGTTGAGGGCGGCGGCCACCGCATCCCCCGGATCGGTGACCTGCTCCCAGTAGGGCTGAAACATTTGGTACGTGGTGCGGCCCAGGAGGATCGCGTCGGCCTCGGCGAACCAGCCGTCGACGAGGCGGCCAAAGTCATCATCCACGTACGGTACGAGCCAGCCGCCGAATTCGAAGCCGCCGCTGGGGTCCTCTTCCCTGCCGCCGGGACCCTGCATGACGCCGTCGAGGGTCACGAATGTATGAACGGTGAGTTTCATGATTGGCCTTTCGGAGGATTGCTGGGCACCGCTTCTCCCGGGTCTGAGGGGCCCATGTCGAGGCGGAACGGCGGATACTCGTCCCGCATGAGTGCCACATACGCGGTGACGCGGTACACCCAGCGGTTCAGGCCGAGCAGCAGATCGAACATGCTCAGGAGGTACCGGCCGGTGAAGAGCAGAATGACGGCGGCGATGAGCGTCAGGAGGGCGATTAACGAAAAGGAGCCGCCCGCTGCATAGCGCGCCCCGTAACCCGACCAGTCGTCGTCGGACGCCACCCAGGCTCGACTCGTTCCGGCCAGCACCCCCACAATCAGCAGGTGCGGAATGGCGAGCAGCCATGACTTGACGAGCACCAGGCCGCGCGAGAGGCGCTCCGGGTAGTCGACGTCGAAGTCGGCCGGATAGTCGGTGCGGGCCAAGGTGAAGGGCGGGTAGCGGTCCGTGCCCACGGCCGTGAAGGCATAGAAGGACACCCGCCAGCTCCACCGCAGCACGCCCACGTTGAAGTTGAACAGCGAGCGCGGATACCGGGCGGTAAACAGGATGGCGAACCACGCCACGATGGAGGTGACAATCAGGGCGAACCACAGGAAGAACAGCACGATCACGTGCGGGATCGCCAGGAACCATTTGACCAGCCACATCCACCGGGACAGTGCCGGGTCGAGGTTGCCGCTGAGGCGGGCGGGGTACGGCGCGTCGGAGAAGAGCCCGACGGCGGACGGCGGCGGTGGCGTCGCCACGCCGCCCCCGGCGGGGCCTGCGCTGTACGGGGATCCGCCGCCTGCGGGGACAGCGGCGGGAGGTCCCGCCGTCGGACGCTGCGGCGGCAGGCCATGGCGGCCCAGCCCCATGGCACCCGCGACGATCAGCGGCACGCCGATGGCCAGCAGCACGATTCCGGCGATGAGCAGGCCAACGAAGAGCGGCCAGAGCAGGTCCGAGCGGATGCCGCCCTGCAGGTCGGCGGCGACGGGAGCGGTGGCGTCGGCATTCATCACCACGACCGCCCAGCTGCCAGGCATCAGGTCCCAGCGGAGTTCCTGGGTGCCCGCGCCCGTGGCGGAGGCCGCCCAGAAGGTCTGTGCGGTGGGACGTGCTGGTGTTCTGGTACCGGGAACGTCCCGGTACTCCACCCTGAAGGGCCGCAGGTTGAGCTCCCTGATTTCCGAGCGCCTAACGCCGTCGAGGTACCGCGCCACGTCCTCCTGCCGGGCAACTCCTATGAAGATGTCCTTGCCCGCGGTGGCTGATACGCCGCGGACGAGGATGCTGCCTGCGGTGTCCGACGGTATGATGTCCGGGAGGCGTTGGCCCACCATGATGTCCAGCCCGATGGAAGTGATGGCATGGGAGCTGGCCTCGAAGCGCTCTGTGGACGGCGTGAAGAAGCCCTCATCGCGCTGCTGGATGTTGAGCCATCCGGTTCCCGCAGCAGCGGCGAGCAGCCCCAGGCCCAGCAGGGCCGAGAGCGTGCCCAGGACGAGCATCACGACGCGGCCGGGTTTCATACTTTCTCCTGCCTCCTGAGGGCCCGACCCTTTGGCAGCCTCCTGTCAGGTCCGCCGTGGAGCGGGTGGGCTGCGGTGGGCTCTGGCGGATGGCTAACGTGCATGTGCGGGGGGTCCAGGATCCGCAGCGGGCACAGCAGCCCCTTGTTGCCGGAAGTGATGGCGAGACTGTTGAGCTGGACCGGATCGTGCAGGACGCTGACGGCATCCGTAGCAGCCCGGGCATGCGTGAGGTCAATAACGATCTCGCGGCCGGGCAGCAGTGCGCTGGTCCTGCGGGCGATAACGTACAGGGCGCGGAGGTTGGCGACAGTCAGGGTTCCGCGCACTTCGATGCTGGCCGTCAGCAGGTGGTCATCGATGTGGACATGGATCTTGAGCCGGTGCTGGGTGAGGGTGCGGTCCACGGTGAGGTTCCCATTCCTGCTCGGCGGGAACAGCCCGGGCAGCCATGGCATTCCCCACATATGGCGAGACCGTTGACGTCAGCGGACCGCGGTTCCTCCCCCGACGTCCCTGTCGGAACCGCGCGTTCAGGTCCAGAATGCACCCTCCAGCCCTTACTGTGAAGAGGCGGCCTGTGCGGGCTTCGCTGCCCCGGCGGGATTTGCTGCCCGGGCAGTCCGCCCCTAGCCTGTTCCCATGCTTCCCCAGGCGACGGACCCCGCTGCGCCCGACCTGCTGCTCACCTCCGTCAGGCAGCCCGGGGAGGCGGCGCTGCTGGATATCCGCGTTGCCGGTGGCGTCATCAGCCATGTCGTACCCGCAGGAGAGGTACCCCGCGATGCTCCGGTGGTCGACCTGGGCGGCCGGTTCGCCATCCCGGGCCTGTGGGATGAGCACGTGCACATGACGCAGTGGGCCCTCGCAGCCAACAGGGTCGATCTGTCCAAGGCGGAATCAGCGCGAGACGCCGTCGAGGCGGTCCGGGCCCGCCTTTCGGGCACGTCCCCGAACCGCACGTTGGTGGGGGTCGGCTTCCGGGACGCGGTGTGGGCGGATGTGCCCAGCCTTGAAATGCTCGACGCCGCCACCCACCACCAGCCCACTGCACTGCTCAGCCACGACCTTCACTGCGTGTGGCTGAACTCAGCTGCCGCTTCAACGTACGGCGTGGAGGTGGATGCCAGCGGCCTGCTGCGCGAGGATGCGGCGTTTGCTGTGACCCGGGAGCTGGGCAGGTTGCCGAATGAGGTGGTTGATCCGTGGGTACGGGATGCGGGCCGGTCCGCCGCCGCCCGCGGCATTGTGGGCATCGTCGACTTCGAAATGACCTGGAACCGCGACGTCTGGCTGCGCCGCCTTGCCGGCGGCTTCGGCTCCCTCCGCGTGGACGCGGGCGTTTATCCGCACGACCTGCAGCGGGCCGCCGCCGCCGGGATGCGCACCGGCCAGGAGCTCAACGGCGGGGCCGGACTGTTGCGGGTGGGGCCGCTGAAAGTGCTCATCGATGGCTCGCTGAACACGCGCACTGCCTACTGCGTGGACCCGTATCCGTACGGCGGCCACGGGATGCTCACCGTCAGCGAAGCCGAGCTGCTCCAGCTGCTGGTGCGTGCACGCGAAACCGGCTTCGTCCCCGCCGTCCACGCGATCGGCGACGGCGCCAACAAGGTGGCGCTGGACGCCTTCGCCGCCGCCGGTGTTCTGGGGCGGATCGAGCACGCCCAGTTTGTGCGGCGGGAGGACCTCGCGCGGTTTGGCGAACTCGGGCTGACGGCGAGCGTTCAGCCCGCGCACGCCCTGGACGACCGCGACGCCGCCGAGTCCAACTGGAGCGGCCGGACCGACCGGGCATTCCCGCTGCGGTCGCTGCTGGACGCCGGCGCAACCCTGGCGCTCGGCTCCGATGCCCCGGTCGCCCCGCTGGATCCGTGGCTCGCGATGTCTGCCGCGACCACCCGCTCCCGCCCGGACGGCCGCGGCCCGTGGCACCCGGAGCAGGCTCTCACGCGCGAAGAGGCGCTGGCCGCCTCGTCACGCGGGCGCAGCCGCATCCGGGCCGGTGACCCAGCCGACATCGCGGTGCTCGACGGCGACCCGCTGGCTGTTCCGGATGCCGTCTTCGCCGAAATGCCGGTGGCCGCGACACTGGTCGCGGGGCAGTTCACGCACCGGGACCCGGGAGTTTAGGGCCGCGCAACCGTCGCCCTGCCCCACAGGTCCTGGCAGGCTGCATGGGCGGGCCGGTGTGCTCAGGACTTGCCATCGGCCTTAGGACCATCCTCCTTGGCGCCCCCATCGTGGTGCTCATGATCTTTGTGTTGCGGATGCTCTTTGTGGCGCGCTTCCTGAAGGTGTTGTTCCAGCTTCTCCTCCGCGTCGCGGCGGCGCTGGCCCACGGTACGTATCTGCTGCGTCGTCGGTGCGGCGTGCGCGTGTTGGTGCGGGCCGTGATCGGCCGCGTTTGGTTTCTCGCTCATACTGGAATCGTCCCACCGGAGGTGCATATCAGGAAGCAGTGGCTGCAGCTCGTAGCGGGGGGATTACCGTGCTGGCATAGAAGCGGCGGGCAGGACCAAGCCGCCATTGCACTGATGCGGCGGACGGTGATCCGACTGGCAGGGATCCCCGGCATGACGCGCCTGATCAGTTCCGCAGTAGTCGGCAAATCCGGCGCAGCACTCTAGCCACTTGAGCGCTCTGGCAGGCATAAGCTACAAGCAGAACAGAATGTTCTATTCCAACGCGGGAGTGCTCATCATGGACGCTGAAATCGCCGAAGTCATCGATCATGATGTCACCACCATCACGTGCGTCTGCGGTAACACCGTCAGCAACGAAGGATTGATTCAGGCCAATTCACAGGGCGTCCCCGTTTATAACGGACGCAGCATCCCTGTCCCGGCAGGGTTGGCTGCATGGCCCGAAGATGAGGATCTCTATACGCTCTGCCCGTCATACGGCCGCGTGTACCGTGACACGGTCATCGAAGAGACAGGGACGGCGCCCGTCGCGTTCCGGGTTGATGTCACCACAGGCCCTATCGCAGAGGCGATCCGGATCTATTGGGGCATCGACCGCTAATAACGGCGGGCCCTCCCTGATAACGGAAGCGCCCTGTTGTGCGGAGGCAAACTGCCCGTAGTCTGGAATTGCCGTCCAATGCCAGAGCAGGATTCAGGGGGAGCCCATGACCATTCCGCCGCTGCCAGAACCCGAGCCGTTTCCGAGTGAGCCGGGACCCACGGTACCCGGCCCGCCGGACCCGACCTCTCCAGAACCTGCCCCGGGTTCTCCGGACCCGACATCTCCGCAGCCCCCTGACCCGAATCCTGATCCGGCGCCTGGCCCGCTGCCGGAGCCCGGCCCGAGACTGCCGGAACCGGACCCAACACGCAGGTCGTAACACTGGCGCCAGCACAGCTGGTGCCGTGGGGATTCGAAGGCTGGCAAGAACTGGCCCCATGAATGAATCGTCTGGCTTTTAGGTTGAGATTGCCGTGATCGGACGGGTTCCGCCTGTTTGCCGTGGATATGGTGGCAGGCATGGAAACAGTTCTGAATATTGCACGGCGTTGGGGCGCCCCCGTGGCGGCCGTCATTTTCTTCTCCCTCTGGTGCGTGGCCGAAGCCGGCAGAATGCAAGGGTCGTTTCTGGGGTGGTCAGGAAACTTACCATTGGTCCTTATGGCATTGGCTGTTGCCTCGGCAGCGTGGCAACCGGCGGTGTCTCTGGGGTTCACGGCTGCGCTGCTGGCGGGGCAGCTGAGCCATTCCATCCCGATGATGGCGTCCAATCACTGGGCCATCTATATCGGCTCATTCATCGCTCTCGGCTTCATCCTGTGGACCGCCCCGCGCCGGATGCGCTACGTCGCAGCGGGGGCAAATGTGGTGTTTGCGGCCATCATTACTTTCCTGATGCTCTCGTGGAGGTACGGCGGCGGCGTCGGCTGGTACATGCCCTTGCATTACGGTGACAGGCCGATGCTCATGACCTATGGCTGGCAGTTGTTCGCCCTCCTGCTTCTGATTGCGGGGGCCTGCGCGGCCGCCGGTCTTCTGCTCGCTTTGGCTCAGGAGCGCGGCAACCTGTTCCGTGCCCGCGAACTCGCGCAGAGCAGCCTGAAGGAAACCGAGATCGACTTGGTGGTGGAGCAGGAACGGACACGCATCGCCCGCGATCTTCACGACGTCCTCGCCCATTCCCTTGCGGTCATAGCGGCACAGGCCGACGGGACGCGATATCTGAGCAGGGACCAGCCCCCTGCTGTCCTCAACGCACTGGACACGATCGCCCGGTCAGCCCGCAGCGCGCTGGTGGACGCCCAGCGAGTAATCGAAGGTGTCCGCGACGATGGGATGGTGACGCCCCAGCCTCGACTGAGCGACATCAAGGCGTTGATCGAAAGCATGCAGCGGGGCAGCCTGAACATCCACCGCAGCGAATCCGGAGCGCCCGTGGAGCTCTCCACCGGGCAACAGCTGGCCGTTTTCCGGATCGTTCAGGAATGCCTGACGAATGCGCTCAAGCATGGCGGCCGCGGTACAGACATGAGGCTCCACTTTGACTGGACCGGACCGGGACTGACCCTGCACGCGGCGTCGGCAATCGGGCCCGTGGATCAGGAACGCCTCGGGAACCAGGCCGAGCCGAGGATCGGGCGAGGGCTTCCCGGCATGCGCGAACGCGCCCATCTTGCCGGAGGCTGGCTGACGGCAGGACCGGATGGGGAACACTTCCGGGTGACCGTCTTCGTTCCTTACGGAAGCCGGGACGTCTGTCCGGCGGAAGACGATGCAGCTCCTGCGGAAGCGGAACCGCCTCTGATGGGAACGGGTCTGCCGCGGCGGGAAGCGGTTGAACAGGGAGCGGCCGGCCGTGGCTGATGCAGGGTCGCGCATCACGGTGGCTCTCGTTGACGACCAGTCCCTATTCCGTGCCGGCATCCGGATGCTCGTTGAGAGCCAGGAGGACATGGAAGTCTCGGGCGAGGCCGGCGACGGGAAACAGGCGATAGCCCTGGCAACGGAACGGCGTCCGGACGTGATGTTGATGGACCTGCGTATGCCCGTTATGGGTGGCGTCGAGGCGACGCGAAGAATCGTTGAGCAAGCCGATGCGGCGGGAACAGACAAGCCAAAGATCATCGCACTGACCACTTTCAACCGTGATCAGGCGGTGGTTCAAGCTGTGCAGGCCGGGGCCAGCGGGTATCTGCTCAAGAGCGCAGAGCCTGAGTTTCTGCTGGCCGCCATCCGCACCGTTCACTCCGGTTACTCGGTTATCGCTCCGGGATCCATCCATTCCCTCTTCGAACACGCCGCCCGCAATGCTCCGGCCACCGGACCGGACCTGTCGGTCCTCGATGTCCTCTCAGTGCGGGAGCGGGACGTCTTCCTGCTCGCGGCCAAGGGCCTGAGCAATGGCGAAATGGCAGAGGGCCTGTTCATCTCTGAGGCGACGGTTAAAACGCACCTGCGCAGCGTGCTGGACAAGTTGAAGCTCCGGACCCGGATCCAACTCGTTGCGTTTGCTCACGAACGCCGCCTGCTCGGGGACTGAATCAGCCCCAGCAGAGGCAGAACGGATGCCCCGCGGGATCCGCGTAGACCTGAAAACCTTCGGCTGATTCGGTGTCATCTGCCGGCTTCAACAGCCGGGCACCCAATGACATGGCGTGCTCATGGGCGACGGCCAAATCGTCGACGTACAGGTCGAGGTGGATCTGCTGTGGCGTCCCGCCGGGCCACTCAGGCGGAATGTGGTTGGGCGCGAGCTGAAAGCCCAGCCGGGGCTCTTCCCCGACGTATACAGTGTGCCAGTCATCATCGGTCTCCACCGTGCCACCCAGGAGTCCGGCCCAGAAGGTGCTCTCGGCGGTCAGATCCGCTGTATCGAAGACGACAATCTGTCGGGTGATCTTCATCCCGTCATCCTTTCACGGGGTGTCCGATGTTCCGAGGGGTTGGGAATCACCCGCGCACCCAAACCGGCAAAAGCGTACAGTGGAACAAGACGCCTGATTCTGGACGCCTTGCTGCTGAGGGAGAGACCGTGACGATTGACTGGGACGAAAAAAAGGCCCTGCTACAGGAACCGAACATCGCGGCGGTAACGCAGCTTTGCGACGAACTCATGGAAAAGAAGCCGGGATCCACCGTTCCCTACATCGACCCCATCCACGACGAGGACGAGTGCCGGATCGTCAGTCTGCACGTCAGCCCGGGCAAGGGCACCGAATCCGGCTTCGTGTCCCACCTCAATGACGATGAAGCCGCCCGCCGGGCCACCCAGATTTACGAGCTCGCGGAACTCGACCCCCGCTATGTGATGCCGTGGAACGCTTATCCCTGGGTTCGCGACCCGGACATGCCGTCTGCGCTCAACGTGCAGGAAAAAACGGACGGACTGCGCCCCTTCCGGCAGTTCCTGAAAATCAATAAACGGGTCTCGGCCATCATCGCCCACGGCACGGACGCCTCCACCTTCCTGACCCTCTTCGAGAAGACTTACCACTCCTCCCTGAAGAACAACGGCATCAAAATCTACAAGGCCAGCGCGCTCGGCGGGCGGGCCTTTGCTGTTTCCGAGGCCAAGCAGGAGGAACTCCTCGCCAAGAGCGTGGACATCTACAAGGATGCGATGCAGCGGGCAGGCATCCAGCACCTCTAGCAACCAAGGGCACCGACCAACTGCAGGGTCCCCGACCAAATGCAAAGCACGACCGCGGGACCTCATCCGTGCACGCGGCTCACGCCTCCAACAGCCTCCGTCGGTGTTTCAGTTCCTTGACCCACGCTCTGGTGACCATGTCCGGGAAAGGCGAGCCGCCGCCGTCGTGCGTTGACGCAAAAGCCGCGCCCGCTTCCAGGTCCGCGAGCAGCGGGCCCGCCGCTTTCAGCGCAAGCTCCACCACCTGCATTGCCGCGCGTTCCGTCAAGCCCAGGCCGGTGGCCCAGCCCAGGAAGTGCTTCCGCGAGATGCCGGTGCGCTTGCCGCCGAGCGTCAGCGCGAGGGTCTTGTCGCCGTAGACGACGGTGGAGGGGATGTCATACACCGGTGCGATGGACCACTCCCCGTGTGGCTGCTGCACCATGGACACGTTCTTCGCGTGCAGGTCCCCGTTGCCGCTCAGCCACGCGAAGGCGGCCTGGATGGCCAGGTTCCGCAGGGCGGGCAGGGGTGCGGCGCAGTACTCGGCGAGCGCGTGGCAGACCGTTCCGAAACCCACGTTGTACTTGTCCGCCGGATAGAGCTTCAGCACCTGCGCCCCGTCCTCGACGGCGAGCCGGGCCACATGGTCAGCGCTGCCCGCGGTGCTGTCCCCCAGCGGGACCCTGTCAAACCGCTCCACGAGCAGCCCCGGCCGGCCCGCGACGTCCCGCATCAGTTGCACCCGGCTCAGCGGAATCCGCAGCTTCGCCGCATAGCGGAACATGATGAGTTCGTTTTCCACCACGTGCGGGAATTCGGGCGCATTGAGCTTAAGGATGAACCGCCGGCCGGCGCTGGCCACCGGCATGGAGATCATCCCGGCTGACAGCTTGTCCTGCACGCCCGCGAGCGCCACGGGATCGATCAGGCCAGAGTCCCCCAGCAGCTCATCGAAGTCCACCGGCTTCCGCGGGTCCACCTCGACAGCGTGCTCCTCGACATCCAGCGGCTCGCCGTGCCCCACGATCTGCACGTCACCCACCGGGTTGCCGCCCGCGGCGATCAGCAGGGAGAGGTCGTCGTCCGCGCTGGTTTTGATCGACCTCCGCAGGGCGTTCAGCCGCCGGCCCTCGGGCAGCAGCCCGGTGAAGTACGGCGGGGCGGCCCCTGCCGCGGACAGCACCGGTTCCGCCGTGAGCGGCAGCGAACTCGCGACGGCGGGACCACCGTTCTGCAGGTATGCGGGCAAATAGCTGAATTTGGTCCCGCCGTCGTGCCGTTCCAGCCGCGCCGCGAGGACGCCCCGCTTATAGATGTCCGCGATGCGGTGCCTCATGGCCGCCCGTCCCCTTCCGCGGCTGCCGCGTCGGCCGGAACGTGCGACGGCGGCTGGCTCACGAGTGCGCGGGCCGCTTCCCTCGCCCGTGTGGCGAGCCGCAGCTCCAGGCCCAGCGTCTCCAGCACCGCGAGGAGTGAGTCCAGCTGCACACTCGGTTTGCCCTGCTCCACGAAACGCACAAAGCGCTCGGACACGCCGGCCATGGCGGCGAGATCCTGCTGGCTCAGCCGGAGGGCAGCACGGCGGGCGCGGACTGCCGCCGCAAGCATTGCTGGAAAATTATCAGCCAAGTGGAAGCCCCTTATAGGCACGTTCGTACCGATCCCGGATATTTTCCAGCTTAAACCCGCTTTGCAGATATGGAAAGCGGCAAAGCGGCACGAACGTTCCGGTGTGCGCGGAACCACGTCCGGGATTCACCGCTCATCCTTTCGACTGGCGCTTCAACATACAGGCCCGGGGTTGACACCAAGTGTGACCAGTGCCATATTTTAAGCGTGAACCTGTCAGACAGCCGGACAGCCGGACAGCAAAGTGGAGGAACTCCCGCACCGCTGGCCCGCCTCAGCGCCGCGGAAGCCGTGTTTAACGCCATCCGTGCCGACATCGAAACCGGCAAGGTGGCCGTTGGCGCCAAGCTCAGTTCCGAGGCTGCCCTCGCGCAGCAGTACGGTGTCAGCCGATCCGTGATCCGTGAGGCCCTCCGTTCCTGCACTGCCCTGGGCCTGACGGTGACGCGCACCGGGCGGGGCACGTTCGTCGTCGCGGACCACGTGGCCAACGACCTCGTCCTCGGCCAGTTCTCGGCCCGCGACCTCAACGAGGCGCGGCCGCACATCGAAGTCCCCGCCGCCGGACTCGCCGCCGAACGCCGGACCGCAGAGGACCTGGAGGTCCTCCGCTCCATGGTGGCGTCCATGGCCGGGGAAACCGATCCCGAAGCCTGGGTGGCGCTCGATTCCGGCTTCCACGCCGCCATCGCCCGCGCCAGCGGCAACAAGGTCTTCGAAAGCGTCGTGGCGGACATCCGCGACGCCCTGACCCACCAGTCTGAAACCCTGAACCTGGTCACAGACCGCCAGCACGCCTCCGACATCGAACACCAGCGGATCCTCGACGCCATCGAAGCCGGCTCGGCAACGGACGCCAGCGCCGCCATGAGCGCCCACCTGCTCGCCGTCGGCGAGGCCCTCGACT
The DNA here is from genome assembly GCF_044754165.1 of Arthrobacter sp. NPDC093139. NCBI lineage: Bacteria > Bacillati > Actinomycetota > Actinomycetes > Micrococcales > Micrococcaceae > Arthrobacter > Arthrobacter sp. NPDC093139. The sequence goes on along the minus strand of NZ_JBIVOO010000012.1, from coordinate 78,581 downwards.
CCATCCTCAATCAATAACCGCCAGCAGTAATCCACCACCCCAAGGACTCCATGCCCTCCCCCGCCATGCCGGCAAGCCCTTCGTTCACCGCGCCTGCTGCAGCGGCGCCTGCCTCAGCAGCCGTTGCACAGGCTCTACCGCGCCACGAACCGCTTGCCTTCCAGACCCGCGACGGCCTCGTGGAAAGCATCCACTACGGCTCGCTGATCGCCACCGCACCGGACGGCAGCACCCTGCTCTCCGTCGGTGAGCCGCAGGCCGCGTTCTATCCGCGGTCCTCGCTCAAGCCGCTGCAGGCAGTGGCCTTGGTCCGGGCAGGGCTCGACATCCCGGCTGACCTTTTGGCCCTCACCGCCGCAAGCCACTCTGGAGCCGCGGAGCACCGGAACGGCACAACCCGGATCCTGGACATGCACGGGCTTACCGCCGCTGCACTCGAAAACAGCGCCGACCTGCCCTACGGCGTGGCCGAACGCGAAGAGTGGGTGCGAGAGGGAGGCCGGGCCACCCAGATCACGCAGAACTGCTCGGGAAAGCACGCCGCCATGGCCGCCACGTGCGTCATCAACGGCTGGCCGGTACGGGGCTACCTGGACCCGTCCCACCCCTTGCAGCAGCTCGTCAGGGAAACCGTGGCCGAGCTGACCGGCGAGCAGCCGTCCGGCATCAGCACCGACGGCTGCGGCACCCCGCTCTTCGCGCTGTCACTCCAGGGGATGGCCCGCGCCTTCGGCCGGCTCGCCGCCGCAGGACTCCCGGACGGCGCCTCCGACGGCGGGACGGCCTCCGCAGGTCCGGAAGCCGCCGTCGCGCATGCCATGCGGCGCCACCCGGAGATGGTGGCAGGCGTTGGCCGCGACGTCACCGAGCTCATGCGCCTCATGCCGGGCCTGCTGGCAAAGGACGGTTTTGAGGGCATCCAGGCCGTGGGACTGCCGGACGGCCGTGCCATCGTCATCAAGATTTCCGACGGCGGCGACCGCGCCCGCATGCCGGTCACCGTCCGCGCCCTGGAAGCGCTCGACGTCGACACCGTACCGCTCGCCGGCATCGCCACCGGCCCCGTCCTCGGCGGCGGCAGGCCCGTGGGCCTGCTCCAAGCCGTTGATTTCCTCTCTTCTCTCCCTGCCAACGACTCTGTCCCTGCCAACGATGCCAACTAAGGACTGCACATGACCGAAACCCTGCCCCTGCCGGAGGCACAAGACCTGCACGTCCGGTCCGAGCATGACCTGCTCGGTGACCGCGACGTCCCCGCGGGCGCCTACTGGGGTGTCCACACGCTCCGCGCGGTGGAGAACTTCCCCATCACAGGTCAGCCGCTCTCCACCAACATGCACCTGGTCCGCGGCCTGGCCGCGGTCAAACTCGCCGCCGCCCGCACCAACCTGGAACTCGGCCTCCTCGACGCCGAACGCGCCGCCGCCATCGAACAGGCCTGCCAGGACATCCTGGACGGCCGCCTCCACGAGCAGTTCGTGGTGGACGTCATCCAAGGCGGCGCGGGGACGTCCTCGAACATGAACGCCAACGAGGTCATCGCCAACCGGGCCCTGGAAATCCTGGGACACGCCAAGGGCGACTACGCCCGGCTGCACCCCAACGACCACGTCAACCTGTCCCAGTCCACCAACGACGTCTACCCCACCGCCATAAAGCTCGGCACCATCTTCGCCGTCAAAGAGCTCCTGGCCGCACTGGAAGTCCTCGAAAACGCCTTCGCCGAGAAGGCCCTGGAATTCCGCACTGTCGTGAAAATGGGCCGCACCCAGCTCCAGGACGCCGTGCCCATGACCCTGGGCCAGGAATTCGGCACCTACGCCATCACCATCGGCGAAGACCGGCTGCGCCTGGCCGAAGCGGACCTGCTCATCCACGAAATCAATCTCGGCGCCACCGCCATCGGCACCGGCCTGAACGCCGCTCCCGGCTACGCCGAGGCCGCCTGCCGGCACCTGGCCGAGATCACCGGGCTGCCCCTGGTGACCGCCGTCGACCTCATCGAAGCGACCCAGGACGTCGGCGCGTTCGTCCACCTCTCCGGCGTGCTGAAGCGCGTTGCCGTCAAGCTCTCCAAGATCTGCAACGACCTCCGGCTGCTCTCCTCCGGTCCCCGTGCCGGCCTCGGCGAGATCAACCTGCCCGCCGTGCAGTCGGGATCCTCCATCATGCCCGGCAAGATCAACCCGGTGATCCCGGAAGTGGTCAGCCAAGTGGCCTATGAAGTCATCGGCAACGACGTCACCATCACCATGGCCGCCGAAGCCGGGCAGCTCCAGCTCAACGCCTTCGAACCCATCATCGTGCACAGCCTGCACAAGAGCATCTCGCACCTCGAAGCCGCCGCCCGCACCCTCACCACACGCTGCGTCCGCGGCATCACCGCCAACACCGAACACCTGCGCCTCACCGTGGAACAATCCATCGGCCTGGTCACGGCCTTGAACCCCCGCCTGGGCTACGCCACCGCCACCGCCATCGCCCAGGAAGCACTCGCCACCGGCAAGGGCGTCGCCGAGCTCGTCCTCGAACACGGCCTCCTCACCGCCGGGCAACTCCAGGAACTCCTCAGTCCCGAACGCCTGGCCAACCTCAGCAAGTAACTACCACCGCCCCCAAACCGGAAACCGGAAACCAAAGGATCCCCCATGCCCAACCCCCAACAGGGCGCCGCTACCGAAGCGGCCATCACGGACCACACCGTCCCGGCCCAAGCCCACGCCACCGAATCGCTCCTTCACGCGGAGGACAAGGGCTACCACAAGAGCCTCAAGCCGCGGCAGATCCAGATGATCGCCATCGGCGGCGCCATCGGTACCGGTCTGTTCCTCGGCGCCGGTGGCCGGCTCAACGCCGCGGGACCTTCGCTCGTGATCGCCTACGCGGTCTGCGGGTTCTTCGCCTTCCTCATCCTGCGAGCCCTGGGCGAACTCGTCCTGCACCGCCCCTCCTCGGGGTCGTTCGTCTCCTACGCCCGTGAGTTCTACGGCGAGAAGGCCGCATTCATCTCGGGCTGGTTCTACTGGATCAACTGGGCCACCACCACCATCGTGGACATCACCGCCGCGGCCCTGTACATGAACTTCTTCGGCAACTACGTCCCCTGGATGGCCGCCGTGCCGCAGTGGGCCTGGGCGCTGATCGCGCTGGTTGTTGTGCTGTGCCTGAACCTCGTTTCGGTCAAGGTCTTCGGCGAGATGGAGTTCTGGTTCGCGCTTATCAAGGTCGCAGCCCTGGTCGCATTCCTCCTCGTCGGCACCTACTTCGTCATCTTCGGCACCCCGGTCGCCGGGCAGGAAGTCGGATTCAGCCTCATCGCCGACAACGGCGGCATCTTCCCGAACGGGCTGCTGCCGATGATCATCCTTATGCAGGGCGTCCTGTTCGCCTACGCCTCCATCGAGCTCGTGGGCACCGCCGCCGGCGAGACCGAGAACCCTGAGAAGATCATGCCCAAGGCCATCAACTCCGTGGTCTTCCGCATCGCCGTCTTTTACGTCGGCTCCGTCATCCTGCTGGCGCTGCTCCTGCCCTTCACCTCCTACGAAAAGGGCGTCAGCCCCTTCGTGACGTTCTTCGGTTCCATCGGTATCCAGGGCGTGGACGTCATCATGAACCTCGTCGTCCTCACCGCGGCCCTGTCCTCCCTGAACGCCGGCCTCTACTCCACCGGCCGGATCCTGCGCTCCATGTCCGTCGCCGGCTCCGCCCCGAAGTTCGCCCAGCGCATGAACAAGGCCGGCGTCCCCTACGGCGGCATCGCCATCACCGCCGGAGTATCCCTGCTGGGCGTCCCGCTGAACTACCTCGTCCCCTCCCAGGCCTTCGAGATCGTCCTGAACGTCGCCTCCGTGGGCATCATCGTCACCTGGGCCACCATCGTGCTGTGCCAGATGCAGCTCAAGCGCTGGGCGGACAAGGGCTGGCTGAAGCGCCCCTCCTTCCGGATGTTCGGCGCCCCCTACACCGGCTACCTCTCCCTGCTGTTCCTCATCGGCGTGCTGGTCATGGTCTTCATCGACTCGCCGCTGACCCTGCTGGTCACGCTCGTGGCCTGCGGGCTGATGGTGGGCGGCTGGTACGCCTGCCGGAAACAGATCCACGAGATCGCCGAAACCCGCGACGGCTTCACCGGCATGTCCCCGGTGGTCGCCAACCGTCCGGGGTCAGGAGCGGCTGACCGCATCTGACCCCTCCGGCTAAGCGCGAACGGGTTTTTGATCGCGGCGGCGGCACGTGCGGTTCTGTTTTCACGGAACCGCACGTGCCGCCGTCGTTCTGCTCTTAAGTGGGCACCACATCCTCTTGACGGGGGCAGGGCACAGGTCTACCGTCAGCCCCATCCCGGGTATTCATCGTCGAACCAAATTAGGGAGCGTCATCATGCCGGAATTCATGGATATCCACCGCAACATGGCGGGACTGACCCAGGAAGCCCTCAAACAAGCACACGAGGCCGACCTCGCCATTCAGAGCGAGGAAGACGTGGTGTTCAAGAATGCCTGGGCCGACCCCGACTCCGGGCTTGTCTACTGCCTCTCCGAGGCGCCTTCCGCGGATGCCGTGAAGCGCATTCATGAGCGCGCAGGCCATCCCGCAGACGAGGTCCACCCCGTTCCCCTGAAAGTCTGAAACCGCCAGGCCAGGGCATTTCTGCACCGGTTTCGGCCGCCCAAAGTGGCACCGGCCCCGCCAATCAGGGCCGGTGCCTCAATGCAGGCCGGCAAAGTGGAGCAGAACGGCGGGCTGTCCCGGGAAGGACCGGTTTATGGACGTTGTTGTCATCGAGACCCCGCAACTCGGGGACCGCAGCTACCTGGTCCACGACGGACACGTGGCCCTGGTGATTGACGCCCAGCGCGATACGGACCGCATCGAGGAAGCCGCCCGCGCAGCCCGAGTGCGCATCACCCACGTCGCCGAAACCCACATCCACAACGACTACCTCACGGGTGGCCTGACCCTTGCCCGCGCCCACGGTGCCACCTACCTGGTCAACGCTGCGGACGCAGTCGGTTTCGAGCGGGAGCCCATCACTGACGGCCAGACGGTGCCGATCGGCCGGCTGTCACTGCGCGCCGTAAGCACCCCCGGGCACACGCACACCCACCTGTCCTACATCGTCACCTCGGAGGACGGGGAGCAGGCGGTATTCTCGGGCGGCAGCCTGCTGTACGGCTCAGTGGGGCGGACCGATCTGCTCGGTCCGGCAGACACCGATGAACTGACGAGGGACCAGTACGCCTCGGTCCGCAGACTGGCCGATGAGGCGGGTCCCGCGGCTGCGCTGTATCCCACGCACGGCTTCGGATCGTTCTGCTCGGTGGGGCCGTCCACTTCCGCCAAATCATCGACCATCGGCGAGCAGCTCACCACGAACCACGCACTCACTGACCCTGATCCCGAGCACTTCGTCGCCGAACTCCTGGACAATCTTGCGGCCTACCCCTCGTATTACGCGCACATGGCTCCGATAAACCTCACTGGTCCGCCAGCCGCGCCCCTGGGCCTGCCGGAGCCGCCGGATGCCGACGAGCTGACCCGCCGGCTGGCCAACGGCGAATGGGTGGTGGACCTGCGCCGCCGCAGGGCCTTCGCGAGCAATCACCTGAAGGCCGCCGTGTGCTTCGAATATGGCTCAGGATCCATGTTCAGCTCCTACCTGGGCTGGGTCATCCCCTGGGGCGAGAAGCTGACGCTGGTGGGCAGCCGGGACGACCTGCAGAACGCCGTCCGTGACCTCTCCCGCATCGGCATCGACCGGCCGGATGCCGCCGTCGGAACAGAGCCCGCAGCGCTGGCTCCGAACGCCCCGGTGGCCTCCTACCCGCGGGTCGACTGGGCCGCGGTCGTCCTTGACAAGCCGGCCGGCGACCCCGTCCTCGATGTGCGGCGGGCCGATGAGTTCGCCGAGTCCCACGTGGCAGGTGCGGTGAACGTGCCGCTGCACGAACTGCTGGGCCGGCTCGGCGAACTCCCGGAGGGCCGGATCTGGGTGCACTGCGCCTCGGGATACCGTGCGGGGGTAGCCGCCAGCCTCCTGCAGCGGGCCGGCCGGGATGTGGTGCAGATCGATGCCCGGTTCCGCGAGGCCGCCCCCGCCGGCGTGCAGGTGCTGGGGCCGTCCGGCTAGGGCGCAGGAGAATCCTCGTTTCAAAGGAGAACACGATGGACGCGGAAGGAAAAGTAGTCGTCGGCGTCGACGGTTCGGAATCGTCGGTGCAGGCGCTCCGGCTCGCGGCCCGGCTGGCACCCGCCCTGGAAGCCCGGATCCACGTTGTCGCCTGCTGGGACTTCCCGCAGATGTACGCCGGCTACATTCCCCCGGACTTTGCGGCGTTCGAGGAGTCCGCCGCGAAGACCCTGGCCGAGACCATCGCCAAAGCCTTCGGGCCGGCTGGGCAAGATGCACCGGAGGGACTGAGCCAGGAGCTGGTCCGCGGGCCGGCAGCTGCCAAACTCGTGGACGCCGGAGCCGGTGCGGCGATGCTGGTGGTGGGGCGCCGCGGCCATGGCGGGTTCCTCGGCATGCACCTGGGATCCGTGAGCTCGGCCTGCGTTTCGCACGCTGACTGCCCGGTCCTGGTGGTCCACACGGACGGCAGCCACCGCACGCACCATCTCCGGAAGGGCGCCAAGGGCCAGGACCCGTCCCAGCCGTAGATCCGGTCCTTCCCCCGGCGTAACAACGCACCCGCAACCCCATGCGCGGGCGCAATCACCTATGCTCAGCAGAGCACCTGAGCCCAGGCTCAACGACGAACCCATACAGGAGCAATGTCATGACCAACTGGCGGATCAGGGACTTTCACACCGCGGACCTGGACGGCATCCTGCATCTGTGGGAGTCCCTCAAGGCCACGAATGTTGAGCCCGTTTACGCGCTCTCCGAAGTGCTCGCGTCGTGCGAAAAGGACCATGCAGTGGTGGCGGTGCAGGGCGACCTGGTGGTCGGTGCCGCCGTCGGCCGTGCCGCCCATGACCAGGGCTGGATCGTCTTCCTGGCCACCCTCCCGGAGTACCGGGGCCGCGGGATCGGCACCTCCCTGCTGGCCGCCGTCGAAAACCGGATGGCCCCGCACGGGCTGAACAAGCTCTCGGCGCTCATGCCGGAATCCGAAACCCGGGTGGAGGCCTTCCTGAGCCAGGGCTTCCTGCTGAAGAAGAACCTGCGCTACTTCGAGCGGACCATTCCGGTCCAGCGCCAGGAGCTCGAGCCGCTCAGCCTCCTCGGCGGCCGTGTCCTCGCCCGCGACCTGTGGGAGAACGTGGCCGGCATGCGCCGCGAGAAGGAGCTGCTGGAGCGCCGGCTGGTCCTCCCGCTGGCCGAGGCCGACCTTGCGGATGAATTCGGCGTGGTGCCGCCGCGCGCCGTCGTGCTCTTCGGTCCGCCGGGAACGGGCAAGACCACCTTCGCCAAGGCGATTGCCTCCCGCCTGGAGTGGCCGTTCGTGGAGGTGTTCCCCTCCCGGCTAGCCGCCGATCCCAAGGGCCTCGCCGGTGCGCTGCGCGAGACGTTCCTGGAAATCGCCGAGCTCGAGCATGCCGTGGTGTTCATCGACGAGGTGGAGGAGATCGCCTCCCAGCGCTCGGGTGAGCCGCCGTCCCCGCTGCAGGGCGTCACCAACGAACTCCTCAAGATCATTCCGGCCTTCCGCGAACAGCCCGGCCGCCTGCTGGTCTGCGCCACCAACTTCATCCGCGCCCTGGACTCGGCCTTCCTGCGCCACGGCCGCTTCGACTACGTCATTCCCATTGGGCTGCCCGATCGCCAGGCCCGCGAAGCCATGTGGCAGCGCTTCATCCCCGCCGCGGTGGTGGACGACGTCGACGTCGAACTGCTCGTGGACCGCACCGAGGGCTTCTCTCCCGCGGACATCGAGTTCGCGGCCCGCAGCGCCTCCCAGCGGGCGCTGGAAAAAGCGGTGTACGACGACGGTGGGCTGGCCTCAGGGGGCACCGTCTCCGTCCGCGAGGCCGTCCGGAAGGGTCCCGCCACGGAGGACTACCTCGACGCCATCGCCGACACCCGGACCACGGTGAGCAAGGAAGCCCACGAGCAGTTCCTCGAGGACATCGACGCCCTGGGCCGCGTGTAGCTGCCCGCCGTTTCGACGGTTCCCTGCCAGCTAGACGCGGGCTGACGTCGAGTGGGCACGGAACCGTCGAAACGGCGACAGGAAGGGGGAAACAGTGATCCTGTTCCTGACTGTTGTGAGCGGGCTGGCTTGGACCCTGGTGTACATCGAGGCCATACGGATCGGATTCAGGGACCGGAGTTATGCCATTCCGGCCGCGGCCCTGGCGCTGAACTTTGCCTGGGAGGTCATCTACGCCTCACGGTCCGCCGTTACAGGGCTTTCGGCGCAGGGGGTTTTCAACATCGCGTGGGCGCTGGCTGACGTCCTGGTCCTGTACACCTTCTTCAGGTTCGGCAGGTCCGAACTCCCGGTGTGGGTCACGCAGAAACTCTTCGTCGGCTGGGGCGTTCTGCTGGGCGTTGCGGCCTTCGCGGTGCAGGGGCTCTTCGTCGTGGAGTTCGGCTGGGACGACGCCGCCAAATACGCTGCCTTCCTGCAGAACCTGCTGATGTCGGGGCTGTTCATCGCCATGTTCGTGACCCGGGGCGGCGCGCGGGGACAGTCCCTGCTGATTGCGGGGGCGAAGTGGATAGGCACGCTCGCACCGACCATCGTCTTCGGCTGGTACGGGAACTCACCGCTGATCCTGGGCGTGGGTGCCCTCTGCAGCATCTTCGACCTCGCCTATATCGGCCTGCTGTGGAGGGCGCGGCGCTGGCGAATCCCTTAGTCCCGGCGTCCCGTCCAGCTCCTCCAGCAGCCACGGGTTGATCCGCTGCAGGATCTTCCGGACTTCCTCCTCGGGAACGGCGGCGTACAGCACGGGCCGGGCATCGGCATACCGGGTGGCCGGCGGCTTGTCCGGCCACTTCTCGGCCAAGGCCTGCACGCGCTCCGGGAGGGAGTTGTGCGCGTTGTCGGCGATCTTCACGAGAGTGGCGTCATGGTCCTGGGCGATAAACCGGATGCCGGCCTGATAGTCGTCGGGGTCGTCGTGCAGCCGCTTCGTGACGCGCTCGATGATCCGCACGGCCCGTTCGGAGACGCCCATGTCGAGCAGCGCCTGCCTGGTCATAGGGGTGTCCTCCGCGATGTCGTGGAGGTACCCGGCGATCCGGATGTCGTCGTCGAAGTCCTCCAGCGCATCCCCCACGGCCAGCACATGTTCGCGGTACGGGCGCTTGAGCTTGTCCTTTTGACGGTTATGCGCCACTTCTGCGAGGACCTTGGCAGTCTCTACGTTGAATCGTGCTTCCGGCAATCCTTGTTCTGGCATACCCTCAGCGTACCGACCGCCTCCAACTACACGCCCGGCCAGACCCAGGGCCCGCGCGGGAGGGCCGCAGGATCGAACGCGCCGAGTGCTGCCTCCAGGGAGTCTGCCGGAAGATCCAGCGAGTCCAGGATCATCCGCCGGACAGCATCTGCCGGCATGCCGACGGCGGCGAGATCGCGCAGCGTGACGGCCCCGTCCCGCTTGGCCAGCCGTGCGCCGTCGGCGTTCACCACGAGTGGCACATGGACATATTCCGGAACAGGCATATTAAGGAGTGATGCGAGGTAGGCCTGCCGGGGCGTCGATGGGAGCAGGTCATCACCCCTCACCACCTGGTCTATGCCCTGTTCGGCATCATCCACCACTACGGCCAGGTTGTACGCCGCCACACCGTCGTTGCGGCGCAGTACGAAGTCGTCCACCACTCCGGTAAACGTGCCGTGCATGGCGTCCTGCACCGTCCACTCCGAGGCGGAGGAGCGAAGGCGGACGGCAGCGGGCCGGACCGAGCGCCTGAACTCCACTTCCGCCGTCGAGAGCCTCCGGCAGGTTCCCGGATATGCGCCCTGGGGTGCATGTGGCGCCGACGGCGCTTCCTGGATTTCCCTGCGCGTGCAGAAACACTCGTAAGTCAGCCCTGCGGCGGCCAACCGGCCGATCGCGGCCGTGTACAGCGGCTCCCTGTCGGTTTGCCGTACGACGTCGCCGTCCCAGGACACGCCGACGGCGGCCAGGTCGCGGAGCTGCTGTTCCTCGGCCCCGGCGCGGGCACGGTCCAGGTCCTCGACGCGCAGCAGGAAACGCCGGCCGGTGGACCGCGCAAACAGCCACGCGAGCATCGCCGTCCGCAGGTTGCCCACGTGAAGTTCACCGGACGGGCTGGGGGCGAAGCGGCCGGCACTAGTCATGTCGTCCAGCCTATGCCGAACAGCACAAGAGCCCCTCAGCTACCGCGCTGTCCCGCGTACGCGGGGCTCGGTGGCTCAGGGGCTCTTGCCGTACCGGTTCCTGGCTGCGGAAGTGCGGCACTGCTTGCGGAGTGACGATGCGTGAACAAGTGTCAATCAGCGGCTGCTTCCTTGCGGGAAGCGTCGTCCAGGGGCCGGGTGGTGTGCCGGTAGGCCTGTGAGCCTGCGGGGGTTGGCGGTAGCCGCGCCCCTTGTTGCCACTATTTGAGCAGAAGTCCTACAGTAGGCGCAAAGGGCGGCGCTGAATGTGGTCAGACTGATCACTGGTGGTGCGCCATACCGACAGGGAGTGATCAGATTGCAGCAGCTGGATGCCACCGACCGGAGGATCCTCGCCGCGCTCGACGACGACCCCCGGGTCCCCATCATGGTGCTCGCCCAGCGCCTCGGCCTGGCCCGCGGCACCGTCCACTCGCGACTGGAACGGATGACTGAGTCAGGGGCGCTCCGTCCGAACAGCAGCCGCGTGCTTCCTGCCGCACTTGGCCGTGGCGTGGCGGCGGCAGTCAGCGCCGAGCTGGACCAGAGCCACCTCAACGAGGCCATCGCCGCCCTCCGGGACATCCCGGAAGTGCTGGAGTGCCATGCACCGGCCGGTGATACCGATTTGCTGATCCGCGTGGTGGCCACCAGCCCTGATGATCTCTACCGGGTGTCTGAAGAGATCCGGCTGTGCCCGGGGATCGTCCGGACATCCACGAGCATGTTCCTTCGGGAGGTCATTCCCTACCGAACCACCGGGCTGCTCGGCGGCTGACGGCGTGCCTCACGCGCCACGCCGGACCTGCGCAAATCATGAGTTAAAACTGCGGATATTCTGACGGCGGTCCTGCGGCGCCGACTGTAGCCTGATTCAGCACCTGCCGCCGAAGTCCGTCCCCCGGCAGCCGGTGCGCCCTCCATCCCAAGGTCTCAGCCAGGGTTCGGTCTCACTAAGGAACTCCATGCGCTCATTTTCCCGTTCAATCGCCGCAGCGACCGGGCTGCTGGTCTTCGCCGCCGGATTGGTCTCCCTTCCCGCGAGCCCCACGTTCGCTGCATCAACCGATCAAACGGCTGATCACGCCCACGATGCTCCGGCGACACAACTCGTGCCTGGCACCCCGCACGGGGAGCACATGTACGAATCAGCGCCGGGCGTCCCCATGGACACTCCGCCGACCGGAACGGCCCTCCAGGCAGAAGCCGGGGTCCTTGCTTCCGCGCCGATGACGGTGAAGCTCGTTACAGCGAAGCTCGCCGACAACAAGAACGCCGTCTCCATGACGGCGGCGGACCAGGCGATCGTAGCCACCAGCAACTACTGGAAGGCGATGTCCAACGGGCGCATCTCCATGACCGTCACGAGCCGCCTCGCGGGGCACCAGTCGGCTGCCACGTCCTCGATGTCCTACTACGACATGATCAACAAGATCACATCCGAGCTGAAGTGGACTTACGGCACCAACACCGCCCTCGTCGTCTTCGTTCCCACCGCCACCCTCTCCTACGGTGCACTGGGCGCCGGCTTCAGCAGCAACGGCAACAGCGGCCGCGTCCTGATGCCGCAGATCAACGCCACCTTCACCAAGAGCGTTCTCACCCACGAGTTCGGCCACGTGCTGGGTGCCATGCACGCGGACGCCCTGCAGTGCGGCAGCGGCGCCAACGACGTGGCGACCACCAGCACCGGCCAGTTCAAGGACTCCAGCTGCTACATCCGTGAATACGGCGACACCACCGACCTGATGGGTGCGTCCCGGTACAGCATGCCCGTGGTCAGTTCCCCCTTCTGGGACTCCCGCGGACTCGGCCGGGGCGATGAGGTCCGCGACTTGGGAATTGCGACAGGCATCAAGAGCTACACGCTGCGGCCGTGGGGCGGCACACTCGCGAACCGGGCCCTCAAGTTCACCGACCCCGTGAGCCGTGAGACCTATTACCTCGAGCTGCGGCAACCGGTGGGCTACGACAGCTACCTGAGCAGTGACTACGCCGGCAACCGGGGCGTGAAGATCGTGCAGCGCGGCGGAGCGACCCCAGTCTCATCCCTGACGCTCATGCCGTCCACCATTCCCTTCAGCGGCTACTACAGCACGAACCACGCCTGGCAGGCCGGACGCACGTTCACCACGCACGCCGGAACCACGGTTACGATCAACACCGTCACTGCCGACTACGCCACCGTGACCATCAACGCCGATCCCGCGCTGCGGGCAAAGATCCAGTTCTCCGCCGGTGACTTCAACGGCGACGGGCGTGCTGACGTGCTTTCCCGCGAGTCGGACGGTTCCCTTATGCTGCTCGCCGGCCAGGCCGGAAACAAGCTCGCGGCACCCGTCCGGTTCGCTGGCGGCTGGAACATCTTCAACACGGTGGTCGGCGACGTCGACTTCACCGGGGACGGATTCCCTGACATCTTCGGCCGCACGTCGGCGGGCGAATTTTGGCTGTACCCGGGCAACGGCAAGGGCGGATTCCTTCCCCGCATCCGCATCGGGGGCGGCTGGCAGATTTTCCAGCGCCTCGTCACCCCCGGCGACGTGACCGGCGACGGCAAGGCAGATCTGGCCGGCATCAAATTCGATGGAACGCTCTGGGTGTATCCCGGCAACGGCAAGGACGGCTTCCTGCTCCCCAGCAATGTGGGCGCCGGATGGGGTACCTTCAATGCCGTCGCTCCGGCCAGCGGGTTCAGTGGCACCGGCGGCGGGCTGTTCGCACGCAGCCAGACCGGATCGCTCTTCTTCTACCCGGCAAACGGTGCCGGCGGATTCCTCGCACCCACCAGCCTGGGCGGCGGCTGGGGTTCGTTCAAGGACCTCATCGGCGGACACGACTTCACCGGGGACGGGCAAAGGGACCTGCTGGTCACCACCGCAACGGGTCCGGCCGCGCTCTACCCCGGAAACGAAACCGGCCGCTTCGCCACCCGGGTCACGGTTCCCGGCACGGACTGGGACGAGTTCCGCCAGGTCTGGGAAGCCGGCGACGCCACGGGTGACGGCCGCGCGGACATCTTCGCGCTCACAGCGCAGGGAACGCTGTGGCTCCACCCCGGTAACGGCTCCGGCGCTTTCCAGGCTGCCCGGCAGCTCAACTCCGGATGGCAGACCTATGACCAGATCTTCAGCGCCGGCAACTTCGACGGAGCCGGCGGCCTGGACCTGATAGCGCGGGATGCGGCCGGCGTGCTCTGGGTCTACCCCACCGACGGGAGGGGAACCATGCTGCCGAGAAAGCTCCTGGGCAGGTCCCTGACCGGCTTCAGCCGCTTCCTGTCTCCAGGGGATTTCACCGGCGATGGAAAGAGCGACCTCTTTGCCCAGTCACCGGACGGCCAGCTCTGGCTTTACCCCGGCAACGGTGCGGGTGGCCTGCAGCCGCGCAAGGCGCTCGGATACGGATGGAACGCCTTCGACCAGATTGTCAGCGCCGACGACTTCACAGGAGACGGCAGGAACGACATCATGGCCCGCACTCCGGCCGGCGCGCTGTGGCTCTATCCAGGAAACGGCGGAGGCGGCTTCCTCCCGAGGAAGCAGCTGGGCAGCGCCTGGAACATCTACAAGTCCATAGCAAACGTGGGCCGGTTCGCCGGGACCGCCAGCCCTGGCCTCATCGCGACGGCGCCGGACGGCCAGTTGTGGCTATACGCGGGCAACAGGCAGGGCGGCTTCCAGGCGTCCGTCCTGAACCCCCGCTAGACCGATCGCCCAACAAACACCACAACGGCAGGCCGCGGAAGATCCCCTTCCGCGGCCTGCCGCGTTTAACCTGCCGTGTTCAAGCTATACCGGTGGACCGGCATTGGACTTGAGGTTCTTCATCACCAGTGTGGACGTGAGCCGCTCGACGCCGGGAAGCACCGTAAGTTCACTGTCGTAGAACCGCTGATAGGAGGGCAGGTCTTCCGCTATCACCTTGAGCAGGTAGTCCGGCGAGCCGAACAGCCGCTGGGCCTCCACGATGTTGGGGTTGTCGGCAACCCGGTTCTCAAAGATCTCCATGGTGGGCTGGTCCACCTGCCGCAGTGTCACGAAGACGATGGCCTCGAACCCCAGCCCAACGGCGGACGGGTCGATGTCCGCCTTGTATCCGCGGATTACCCCTGACGCCTCCAAGTCACGGAGCCGGCGGTGGCATGGCGCCACGGTCAGTCCCACCTTTGCGGCGAGCGCCGTGGCGGTCATCCGGCCATCCTCCTTGAGGTGGCGCAAAATATTTCTGTCGATGTGGTCAATCACGCAAAGATCTTACCCGTGCGGCAGGAGCCTGCGCGAAATCAGGGAACACTTATGGCGGCAAATTTCCTAGGCTTTTCGCATCACCCGTCGACGAGGAGCCCCGCCATGAATCCTGAGCTTTTCCTAGCCTTCGTGGTGGTCGCCGCCGCTTTGGCCTGTACCCCCGGTGTGGACTGGGCCTACACCATTGCGGCAGGGCTCGGACGCCGCAGCTTCGTGCCTGCGGTGGCGGGCCTGTGCAGCGGTTACGTGCTGCACACGGTTTTCATGGTGGCTGGCCTGGCAGCCCTGCTGGCGGCCCTGCCGGGGCTCCTCGGATGGATCACGGTCGCCGGGGCCGGCTACCTGCTGTGGCTGGGAAGCGTAACCATCCGGTCCTGGCGGAGTGCGAGCTTCACTATCGCCGGTGCAGCGGATAATTCCGGCACAAACCAGCTCCGGTCGTTCTTCCAGGGGATGGGGACCAGCGGCATCAATCCCAAAGGCCTGCTGTTCTTCATTGCCCTCGTGCCCCAGTTCGTCAGTGCCGAGGCGCCGCTGCCCGTGCCGGTGCAGTCGGGGCTGCTTGGCCTGACGTTCGTGCTGCTGGCCGCCGTCGTCTACACCGCCGTGGCCCTGCTGTCCCGGAGGCTGCTCCAGTCCCGGCCGGGCGCCGCCCGCCGGGTGACACTGGCGAGCGGCATCATCATGGTGTGCCTCGGCGCCGCGCTCCTCTTCGAGCAGCTGGCGCCCCTCTTCGTCGGGCTCGCCTAACAGCAAGCAGCCTCACGTCTTGCGTTCCATGAACCACTCAGTGAAGGCATTCGCCCGCCCGTCCGGAGCCAGCCGGATGACCCAGAGGTTTTCGTAGCTGGGCCGGTCGTCCAGGTAGGTGGTGCGTCCCTGGACGAAGGCGAGGTCGCCGTCGGATCCGAGCACGGACCACTCGAACCTCCAGTCCTCGGGTTCGTCGGCTGAGGCGATCCACCGGTCCACGATCTCCTCACGGCCGCGCCAGGCGTCCGGGTCGTACGGGCGGGTTGCGTAGACGGCGTCCTCGGTGAAAAGCGCCCGGATATCGTCCGGCGCATTCGTTTCCCACGCTGCGATGTACTTTTCCATCCATTGCCTGATTGCGTCAGTCATTTGTCCGTTGTACCCCCGGGCCAACGCGCCCACAAGAGCCACGGGGTGGAGCCTGGCAGCGACGGCGGCGTCAGTCGCCGTCCAGCTCCTTCCACTCCTGTTCCCAAAGCCTGCGCGCCTCCACGTCCTTGCGGATGACCTCGAAGGTTTCCAGCTCTGCGCGCCGCCGCCGCCAGTCCCGTGGGTTCAGGGATTTCCGGCCGTTGTCCAGCACAAGCAGGGCGCGGTCCGTGATGGCGTCGTTGCGCAGCGCCAAATTGGTTTTCCGCCGCCGCAGGACTTCCTTCAGCGCCCGCTGCGCGTGCTCATGGGCGCCGAGCCGGCGGAGGGAGCGACCCCGGAGCAGCAGCAGGGCCGCGGAGAGGTCGTCGGCGTTGAGCAGACCTTCGGTCCAAACAACCACCTCCTGGTCGCGCCCGAGAGTGTAGGCCAGCGCGCACCTCGCAAGGGCGGTTGGCAGCGACGGCGGAAGCATGGTCAGCGCTTCAAGCGCGGCTTCAGTCTGGCCCGTCTCGCGCAGGGACTGCGACAGTGCGAGGAACACGGACTCCTCACTGAACAGCACCGGAACCTCGATGCGCTCGGCGACCTCCACCCGGGTGACAACGCGCGTGAGGTAGCTGGCCGCGAACTGGTTCGCTTCGTCGTCGTTCCTGATGCTGAGGCCGCGCTGCAGCAGCTCCACCGCGCGCAGGTACCCGCCCTGCTTGTGCGCGAGCAGGCCGGCCATGACGTAGCACAGGCCGGCCCAGCCGGGGTACTCCCGGCCCACGGCGATCAACCGGTTCGGGTCGGTGTTATTGAAGATGGCGTCGTAGACCGCCTTGGCGGTTTTGCCGGGGAGGAGCTTCAGCCTGGGGACGCTGCCATCCACGCCGATCAGGGCGGCATCCCGGCCGCCCAGCACCCCATGGATCAGACCGCCGACGCCCTCGGCGATTTCCCGTACAGGTGTCCGGATCAGCCCGGCGCCAAACGGAGTGAGGTCACGGGTGTCACGGTAGATCGGTCCTGGAATCTGCCCGGCGCTCATTCTTCCATGCTAGTAGCCGCACGAATCTAGCCCGAAGCCGCACCAACCCACACGCCGATCACCCAGGTGCTGGCGGCAAGGCAGGCGAGGCCAAACTCCACGAGGATACCCAGTCCGGTGGCTTTGAGGGCGGCCCAGCTGGTTGTCAGGGCCGTGCCGAAGTTCCGCGTCCGGTGCACCTCGCTGAGCAGCAGCCCGGCGGCGAAGCCCACGAAGAGGCCCACCACGGGGATGAGGAACATGCCGGCGATCCCCAGTACGATGCCCGCCGCGACACTCCGGTTGGGAATTTTATGCTGTTTGAGTTTCCGCCCGGCCAGCACGGCACTGGCTGCCATCCCCGCCAGCACGAATATCATGCCGATGCCGAACACCACCCAGCCGATGGCCCCTTCGCCTCCCCAGATGGCCCAGGCCAGCAGGCCCAGTCCGATCAGGAAGCCGCCGGGCAGCACGGGGATAACGGTGCCGGCCACGCCCACAACGATGGCCAGGCCGCACAGGATGGTCACTATGGTCTGGGCGTTCATGCCCCCAGTCTAGGTCCCGGCAGTCTGGGGTCCGGGAGTCCAGGGTCCTGGAGCCCGGGGTCCGGCAGCGGGCGGCCTCACCGCTGCCTTGAGCTCCCCTCTCCCTTAAAGGACGACGACGGCGGCGCCGCCCGGCAAGGGGGCGGCACCGCCGTCGTGATCCTCAGTCAGATCCGCCGGTTCAGACGGCGTCTTCCGCTGCCGCGGCGGCGACGGCCGCCGTCACGGCCGGTGCCACCCGCGGGTCCAGGGGGCTGGGAACGATGTAGTCGGCGGACAGGTTCTCCTCTGCCAGTTCAGCAATGGCGCGGGCCGCGGCAAGCTTCATGGCCGGGGTGATGCGGCGGGCGCCGGCGTCGAGGGCTCCGCGGAAGATTCCGGGGAAGGCCAGGACGTTGTTGATCTGGTTGGGGAAATCGCTGCGTCCGGTGGCGACGACGGCGGCGTAGCGGGCGGCAACGTCCGGCAGGACTTCCGGGTCCGGGTTGGACAGCGCGAACACGATGGAGCTGTGGTTCATCAGCTTCAGGTGCTCCTCGTCCAGCTTGGAGGACGACACGCCGACGAAGACGTCTGCGCCGAGGAGGGCCTCGCCGGGTCCGCCCGTGATGCCGCGCGGGTTGCTGCGCTGCGCCATCTCGGCCTTCTTGCTGGTGGGATCGGCGGCGATGTCGGCGCGCTCGGCGCTGATGGCGCCGCGGGAGTCCAGCAGCACCACATCCTTGACCCCGGCCGTGAGGAGGATTTCCGCGACGGCGATGCCTGCGGCTCCGGCACCGGAAACCACCACGCGCAGGCCTTCGAGTTCGCGGCCGGTGACCTTGGCGGCTCCCGTCAGCGCGGCGAGGACCACGACGGCGGTGCCGTGCTGGTCATCGTGCATCACGGGACAGTCGAGGGCTTCAATGAGCTTTTCTTCGAGCTCGAAGCAGCGCGGGGCGGAGACGTCTTCGAGGTTGACGGCGCCGAAGCTGGGACGGAGCCGGACCAGCGTTTCCACGATCTCGTCCACGTCGGTGGTGTTCAGGACCAAGGGAATGGAGTCCAGCTCACCGAATGCCTTGAAGAGGGCGGACTTGCCCTCCATGACCGGAAGGGATGCGCTGGCGCCGATGTTGCCGAGGCCCAGAACGGCGGTGCCGTCGCTGACCACGGCAACCAGGCGCTGGGCCCAGGTGTGGGTCTTGGCAAGTTCGGGATCAGCGTGGATGGCACGGCTGACCTGGGCGACGCCGGGCGTGTAGGCGATCGAAAGGTCGCGCTTGTTGTCGAGCGGGACCGTGCTGGTGATGGAAAGCTTGCCGCCCTCGTGGGAGGCAAAGATTTCCTGCTCCGTCAGCGCCTCGGCCGCGGTGTTGTCGATGGGGGCAATCGTTTCAGTGGACACTTCGTTGTCTCCTTGGCTAGCCGTGGGCGCACGGCACAGTATGGCTCAAGCGTGGGAGGCTCAAGATGGTCAGGTGCGCGCTTCGCTGACGGGCCCACAAGGTGGCGGGGCCTGTCCGGAAGCCCGCGTGGTACGGGTTGCTAGCCACTCCGGTCCTGCAATGGTAAACAGCGCGGGACGCCGCTCTTGGCCAGATGAGGCCCGCGGGCGGGATTTGAACTTATCTTGTGCCCAAATTCACGCGATATGCCCCCATTTCGGAGCCAATGGTCTAGACCGGTTACGCAGTGTGGCGCATGGAGCGCGGGCGCGGAACCAGCAGCGCACAGGCGTTCTTCAGGTCTTCCTCCGCCTCGAAGAGCGACAGTCGGCGGCAGCGGACCGACTGGACTAGACCGGTAACGGTCAGCAGCAGCACCCTCGAGATGCCGGCGTCGCCGCTGGCGGAGGTCACGGCCCGCTCGGACAGGGTGTCGATTTCACGAAGCAGCGCGGTGGTGTCCCGGTCCTTGACGTATACACCCTTGCTGAGGCAGTGCTCCACGGCTGGCTGCATCACGCGCATGTGGAAAATCTCCATCACCACGCCGGACAGGGCATGGACGCGGACCGTCCCGGCGCCGGGCCAGCTGCCGACCTTGAGCTCGCTCAGCTGATGCCGGTAGAGCGCTAGCATGAGGTGCGTCGCCGACGGGAAGTAGCGGTACAGGGTGCTGAGGGGTACATCAGCCTTGGCGGCAACCTCGGGCAGCGTCACGGACTTGATTCCCTTGCGCGCGAAGCCCGCCGCAACGTCCAGGATGCGGGCATACCGGGCCTGCTGCCGGGGCAGGGAAGGAGGAGCGGCCATGGGCGGAAGATCTGGATTAAATTCAAGCATCATCAGTCCGGAGGTTGAGATTCCTGGCAGCCAGGAGAGTCCCCATCCCGATCCTGCCCGCAATTCGCCCCCAACTATACGGCACCATTTCCGGCCGCTGGCCGCCCGAGGCGGGAAGCACGCCAGCTCCTCTAGCCGGAGAGCAGGCCAGGCGGCTGTCCTCAGTCGACGCCCTTGATCTTCACCACGAACACGGCACCCAGCAGACCGATCACCGCCGCGGCGACATAGAGCGCAACGTATCCGCCCCAGAACGCAACGAAGGGCCAGGCAAGGACCGGCGCGATGACCTGCGGCAGGGAGTTGGCAATGTTGATGACGCCCAGGTCCTTTCCGCGGTCGCCGGCGCTGGGCAGGACCTGGGTGATCAGGGCGAAGTCCACCGCGAGGTACGCGCCGAACCCGATGCCCAGGACGCTGGCGCCCACAATGCCTCCGATCCAGGTGGGAGCAAAGGCGAGGATCAGCGAAGCGGCCGCAATGATGGCGGAGGAGGCGATGACCAGGGGCTTGCGCTTGCCCATGCGGTCGCTGAGCCGGCCGCCGATCACGCTCGTGATGATGACGAACACGGCGTACAGCCCGGTCAGCACCAGCACGCCGACGGCCGGCTCGAGACCCGTGGTTTCCTTCAGGTGCACGGCGTCCGCGAGGAAGAACAGCAGGTACAGCGTGACCATGTGGTTGCCGATGTTGACGAGCAGCCGCGTGATCCACGCCCACGCGAAGTCGGAGTGGCGCAGCGGCCGGATGAAGCTGAGCAGGAAGGCGGCCCAGTTCAACGCGGGCCTCGCTGCCGCCGGGAGCGGTGCGTCGTCGCTCTTGAACAGGTACATGACGACGCCCGCCAGCAGGGCTGCGGCGCACACCACGTAACCCAGGGCGAAATTCCCACTGACGACGGCGGCAATCACCGCACCGAGCAGGATGCCCACCGTCTGGCCCATCGCTGCCAGGCCTCCGACGGTGGCGCGCTGCGGCACGGGCACCCGGTCGGGGACGGCGGCGGTGATGGCGGCGTAGGCGCCGTTGCACCCTGCCTGCACCAGGCACCACAGCACCGTCATGACAGCCACGTTCGGCGCCCCCGCCAGGCCAATCAGCGCAGCGGCCCCGAGGATTGCGCCCGCGAGCACCCACGGGACGCGCCGGCCAAAGCGGGACGTGGTCCGGTCGCTGAACGCGCCGAAAAGGGGGTTTGCCACCAGCGACACCGCCGCGCCGGCGCCCGTCACGAGCGCCAGGATCGCTTCCTTCTGGCCGGGGTCGAAGTGCTCGGCCTGCTGGCCCAGCAGAACCTGGATGGGACCGAAGAACGCAGCGTTGATCCCGAGGTTGACCAGGACCACACCGGTGGTCCACAGGGGCCTGACCCGGACCGTCGGCTCGGCGAACGCAGTGGCCTGCCGTGAGCCCACCAGCCCGGGCTCGGGAACTGCACCTGGAATGTCCGACAGACTCATGGCAGGCTCCCCCTGGAACGGTATTGATCGTGTGAAATCAGACTATCGTGGGAGCACAGAGCAGCGGGCGTCATCGGAGCCGAAATTCCTCGTCACGACAGGGCACCAAAGGATTGCCCCGCCTCGGATGGAACCTGCACCTACGCCAAGGAGAACCAATGACCGCTTCCCCTGCCAACGATTCCGCAGCTCACCAGGCGGCAGCCATCAGCACGGCCGACCTCTACGACGAACGGGGTGAGGAGTTGGCCTCCATCGCCCTGCAGTTCCAGTCCCTGGGCGGCCACTCCCGTTTCAGCGGCCCGGTCCGGACCATCCGGTGCCTTGAGGACAACGCACTCGTCAAGTCCACCCTTGGCTCGCCGGGCAACGGCGCCGTGCTGGTGGTGGACGGCAACGGCTCTTTGCGGACCGCCCTGATGGGGGACATGATCGCGGCGAGCGCCGTGGCGAACGGGTGGGCCGGCGTCGTCATCCACGGGGCCATCCGCGACCGCGAGGCGATCGCGGACCTGCCGCTCGGCGTCAAGGCCCTGGGGAGCAACCCGCGCAAGAGTGCCAAGGCGGGCGCCGGGGAGACCGACGTCGACCTGCTTATCGACGGCGTGACCATCCGGCCCGGCGCCACGATCTGGTGCGACCCGGACGGCATCCTCGTCGAGCGATAAATAATTGTGCCCTGCGGGAACAAAGCGGAAAGTAATATAGTTACTGAAAGCAACTATAAATTGCGAGCCCCCTTTCTTCCCTTGGAGCACCCATGTCCAAAACCACCGCCGGACCCGCACCCGGAGAGGTTCTGACCAAGCGGCAAACCATCACCGTCATGGTGGGGCTCATGCTCGGCATGTTCCTCTCGTCGCTGGACCAGACCATCGTCTCAACGTCCATCTACACCATCGCCAACGACTTGGACGGCCTGTCGCTGCAGGCCTGGGCCACCACCGCCTACCTCATCACCTCCACCGTCACCACGCCCCTGTACGGGAAATTGAGCGACATCTTCGGCCGCCGCCCGCTCTACCTGGCCGCGATCGTGATCTTCCTCGCCGGCTCCCTGTACGCCGGCTCGGTGCAGTCCATGACAGAGCTGGCCATCGCCCGCGGCATCCAGGGCATGGGTGCCGGCGGCCTGCTGGCCCTCGCGCTGACCATCATCGGCGACATCGTTTCGCTCAAGGACCGGTCCAAGTTCCAGGGCTACTTCATGTCCGTCTTCGGCATCTCCTCCGTCCTTGGCCCCGTGGTGGGCGGCGCCTTCGCCGGTTCCGCCAACATCCTGGGCTTCGACGGCTGGCGCTGGGTGTTCTTCATCAACCTGCCGATCGGCCTGGCGGCACTCGTTGTGGTCTTCCTGTACCTGCACCTGCCCGCCAAGCACGTGAAGCAGAAGATCGACTACTGGGGCGCCGCGGCCATCACCCTGGCCATTGTTCCGCTGCTCCTGGTGGCTGAACAGGGCCGCAGCTGGGGCTGGACCTCGGCGGCCTCCCTGCTGTGCATCGGCCTGGGCGTCATCGGCATCCTGGCGTTCCTGGCGGCCGAGAAGCGCGCCGGGGACTACGCGCTGATCCCGCTCCGGCTCTTCCGCAACCTCACGTTCGGCCTGTCCTCGCTGCTGAACTTCATCATCGGCATCGGCATGTTCGGCGCCATCGCCATGCTCCCCATGTACCTCCAGCTGGTCAAGGGCCTCACCCCCACCGAGGCCGGGCTGATGATGATCACCTTCACCGTGGGCATCCTCTCCGGCTCCATCACGGCCGGACGGACCATCTCTGCATCGGGAACCTACCGGATCTTCCCGATCACGGGCACCGCCGTCCTCACCGCGGCCGCCGTCGTCATGGGACTCTCCCTGGGCGCTGACACCGAGCTTTGGGTCCCCGGCCTGATCGCGGTGTTCTTCGGCCTTGGCCTGGGCTTCTGCATGCAGCCGCTCACGCTCGCCATGCAGGTCTCTGTCCCGCCGAAGGACATGGGCGTGGGCACGTCCTCCGCCGCGTTCTTCCGCTCCATGGGCGGTGCCGTGGGAACCGCGGTGTTCATCTCCATGCTGTTCAGCCTCGCTGCGGACAAAATCGGCACGGGCATGAAGGACGCCATGCAGAGCGCGGAGTTCCTCAAGGTCCTCAAGGACCCCGCCGTGGCCGCCGATCCCGCGAACGCCAAGCTGTATGAGTTCTTCGAGCACGGCGCCACCAACGACTCCCTCAACGACACCAGCTGGCTCCACGCGGCCAACCCCGTGCTGACCCGGCCCATCACCGAGGGCTTCGCGCACTCCATCGACGCGGTGATGCTCACCGCCGCGGTCCTCACCGGCATTGCATTCCTGATCAGCTTCGCCCTCCCGAACAAGAAGCTCACGGACCCGAAGGCCGCTGCCGCCAAGGAACCGGTGGCGGCGCACTAACCACCCGGAAAGCAAGACGCAAAGGACGACGACGGCGGGACGCCCGCCGTCGTCGTCTTCTGACGCGAAGTGGATCAGCGCGCCGTGACGTGCCACACTGTTAGGCGCGTGTGCGCCGGCCCTCTGGCCGGTACCGCAGCCGACGACGTCCGCACCGCAGAAACCAACCCCCAAAAGCCAAGGGAGAACCATGTCCACCGCCACCGAGCAACCTACCGCCAAGATCCCGAAACGGGTCATTTGGCTGGCGCTTGCCGGCGCCGTTGGAGGCTTCCTCTTCGGCTTTGACTCCTCAGTGGTCAACGGCGCCGTCGACGCCATGAAGGACGAATTCGCGCTGAGTGAAGCCGTGACCGGCTTTGCCGTGGCGGTCGCCCTGCTCGGATGCGCCGCCGGCGCCTACATGGCCGGCAAGGTGGCCGACCGCTACGGCCGCATCCCCGCCATGAAGCTGGGCGCCCTGCTGTTCCTGGTCAGCGCGGTCGGCACCGGCTTCGCCTTCAGCGTCTGGGACCTCATCTTCTGGCGGCTGGTCGGCGGCCTCGGCATTGGCTTGGCCTCGGTGATCGCCCCGGCCTACATCTCCGAGATCTCCCCCCGGCACGTCCGCGGCCGCCTCGCCTCGCTGCAGCAGCTCGCGATCACCACCGGTATTTTCGCCGCCCTGCTGTCCGACGCACTCTTCGCCACCTCCGCCGGCGGAGCCGACCAGCCGTTCTGGCTTGGCATCGAGGCCTGGCGCTGGATGTTCCTGGGCGCCGCCCTGCCCGCCGTGGTTTACGGCTGGATCTCCTACACGCTGCCCGAATCCCCCCGGTTCCTCGTCATTCAGGGCAAGGAAGCCGAAGCACGCAAGGTCTTTGACTCCATCGCACCCAGCGAGGACACCGACCGCCACCTCCGCGAAA
Source organism: Arthrobacter sp. NPDC093139 (assembly GCF_044754165.1). Taxonomy (NCBI): domain Bacteria; kingdom Bacillati; phylum Actinomycetota; class Actinomycetes; order Micrococcales; family Micrococcaceae; genus Arthrobacter; species Arthrobacter sp. NPDC093139. Next base: position 54,288 of record NZ_JBIVOO010000012.1, on the reverse strand, counting down.
TCCGCGAGGCCATCGAGGAGGACCAGCTCGCCGGCAAGAAGGGTTCCCTGCGCGGCAAGACCTTCGGCCTCCAGGCCGTCGTCTGGGTCGGCATCACGCTGTCCGTGCTGCAGCAATTCGTGGGCATCAACGTGATCTTCTACTACTCCACCACGCTGTGGAAGGCCGTCGGCTTCCAAGAGAAGGACTCGCTCACCATCTCCGTGGCCACCTCCATCACCAACATCCTGGTGACGCTCGTGGCCATCGCCCTCGTCGACCGGATCGGGCGCCGTCCCATCCTGCTGGCCGGGTCCATCGGCATGGCCGTCTCCCTGGCAGCCATGGCCGTGGCCTTCGCCTCCGCGCGGGGCACCGGGTCCGAGATTTCGCTGCCTGGTGCATGGGGCCCCGTTGCCCTCGTTGCCGCGAACGTGTTCGTCATCAGCTTCGGCGCGTCCTGGGGCCCGCTCGTCTGGGTGCTGCTCGGTGAGATCTTCCCGTCCCGGATCCGTGCCCGCGCCCTGGGCCTGGCTGCGGCCGCCCAGTGGATCGCCAACTTCGCCATCACTCTGAGCTTCCCGGTGATGGCCGCCGGTTCGCTGCCGCTGACGTACGCCATGTACGCGCTCTTCGCCGCAGCATCATTCTTCTTCGTCATGTACAAGGTGCCGGAGACGAACGGCATGTCGCTGGAACAGGCTGAAACCCTGTTTGTTCCGAAGGGGTCCGTTAAGGCCTGACCGGCTCTTGGCTCCCGGACATGTGGAGGCGCCAACGTTCCCAAGGAATGTTGGCGCCTCCTGTCATCTGCGGCTGGTCCGGACAGGCGGCCCGCCAATACGGCCCTCTGTGCGGGCACCATATAGGTTGGAAAGGCTGATTTTGTAACCGCCGCCACCCTCGCGGCGGTCCTTTCAAAGGATTTTGCACATGTCTGAGCAGACAACCACCGGGCAGAGAACTGCCTCCAGCCAGGACAGCGAGCCCCACCTATCACGCTCGCTGAGCAACCGGCACATCCAGCTCCTGGCCATCGGCGGCGCCATTGGCACCGGCCTCTTCATGGGCTCCGGCAAGACCATTTCGGTGGCCGGCCCGTCCGTGATCTTCGTGTATATGATCATCGGCTTCATGCTGTTCTTCGTGATGCGGGCAATGGGTCAGCTCCTGCTGTCCAACCTGAACTACAAGTCCTTTAGCGACTTCGCCGGCGACCTGCTGGGCCCCTGGGCCGGCTTTTTCACCGGCTGGACCTACTGGTTCTGCTGGGTGGTCACAGGTGTGGCCGACGTGATCGCGATTGCCGGCTACGCCAATGAGCTGTGGCCCGGCATCCAGCTGTGGATCCCTGGCCTGGCCACGATCATCATCCTGCTGCTGCTGAACCTGCCTACGGTCAAGGCCTTTGGTGAGACCGAGTTCTGGTTTGCGCTGATCAAGATCGTGGCCATCGTGGCACTGATCGCGGTGGGCCTGGTCATGATCTTCACCGGGTTCCAGTCCGACGCCGGCACGGCCAGCTTCACGAACCTCTGGAGCCACGGGGGCTTCTTCCCCCGGGAGTTCATGGGCTTCGTGGCCGGTTTCCAGATCGCGGTCTTCGCTTTCGTGGGCATTGAACTCGTGGGTACGGCTGCGGCTGAAACCAAGAATCCGGAGCACAACCTGCCCCGTGCCATCAACGCCATTCCGCTCCGCGTGATGCTCTTCTACGTGGGCGCCCTGATCATCCTGATGTCGGTCACTCCATGGACCGAATTCCAGGCGGGCCACAGCCCGTTCATCGGCATGTTCTCCCTGGCGGGACTGGGCATGGCGGCCATGGTGGTGAACCTCGTGGTGCTGACCTCGGCCATGTCCTCGGCAAACTCCGGCATATATTCCACTTCGCGCATGGTCTTCGGCCTGGCAAATGACGGCGACGCCCCCAAGCTGTTCGGCCGGCTCTCCCGACGGAAGGTTCCGCAGAACGCGCTGTTCCTTTCCTGCGTCCTGCTGCTCGCGGGCGTGGCTCTCCTCTACGCGGGCAAGGACGTCGGAGTGGCGTTCGACATGGTCACCACCGTCTCCGCTGTCTGCTTCATGTTCGTCTGGTTCATCATCCTGGCCAGCTACCTTGTGTTCCGGAGGCGCCGCCCCGGGCTGCACAAGTCCTCGCCATTCAAGATGCCCGGCGGCATTCCCATGGTCTGGGTGGTGTTCGCCTTCTTCGCGTTCCTGGTCTGGGCTCTCACCACGCAGCCGGACACGCTGACCGCGCTGCTCGTCACACCGCTCTGGTTTGCAGTCCTCGGCGTCGCCTATGCACTGGTCCGCCGGTCCCCGCTGCACCAGGCGCGCGTGGCTGAGTGGAAGGCCATGGCGGACGCTGAGATGGCGTCGGCCAGTTAGCCGGAGCCGTTTTCGCCTGAGTCAGGCCCGCTCTGCACCGACCCCGGACGGCGGTGTTCCAACGGCCGTTCGGGTTCGGGCGGAGCAGGGCTAGGCTTGACCCCATGAGCAACACCGAAGCCGTTCCCCGGGAAGTGCTTTGCGAAGCGGCGGGTACCGCCGTGGATATCGAAATACTCGTGCCCCGCGCAGTGCCGCTGGGCGGTCCAAGGGCCATGGACGTGCGCCGCACCCTGCCCCAGCGCCAGCGCAGCCTGATCGGTGCCTGGTGCTTCCTGGACCATTACGGTCCCGACCATGTCGGTGCGACCGGGGGAATGCAGGTCCCCCGCCACCCCCATACCGGCCTGCAAACTGTCAGCTGGCTCTTCACCGGGGAGGTCGAGCACCGGGACTCCGCCGGGTTCCACGCGATGGTTCGGCCCGGCGAGATCAACCTGATGACAGCAGGCCGGGGCATCAGCCACTCCGAATACTCCACCCCGGAAACAGACGTGCTGCACGGCGCCCAGCTCTGGGTGGCCCTCCCCGACAGCGCCCGCCACATGGAGCCCACGTTCGAGAGCTACCGCCCGGAACCCCTCACGGGAGCGGGCTGGACCTTGCGCGTCTTCCTGGGCTCCCTGGCCGGCAGCACGTCGCCAGTCACGACGCACAGCCCGCTCCTCGGGGCCGAGATCCTGCTCGAACCCGGGGCGACGCTGGAACTTGCAACGGACCCCACGTTTGAGCACGGCGTGCTGCTGGACGCGGGCTCCGTGCACCTGGACGGACATCCGCTCGCCACGGATCATCTCGCGTTCCTGCCGGTGGGCCGGTCGTCCCTGACCCTCGGCGCCGGCACCGATCCCGTGCGCCTGCTCCTCATCGGAGGCGAGCCGCTGGGCGAGAAGATTCTCATGTGGTGGAACTTCGTGGGACGCAGCCACGAGGAAATCGTCAGTTACCGGGATCAGTGGCAGGCCGAGATCGGCGTGGAGAAGCCAGCCGCGCCGGGCATTGGAGGCACGCTGCGCTTCGGCACGTTCCCCGCCGGTGAACCCGCTGCCCTCCCCGCCCCCGCGCTTCCCACCACGCGGCTGCGGCCCCGAAACTAAGCGCGTTCCCCGTGCGGTGGGTATCGCCTAGACGGTGGCGTTGACCCCTTCCGCTTTGCGCTCCTCAACCAGGCCGCAGACGGCCGCGAAGAGCGGGTGATCGGACGTGAGCCCCGTGATCCGTTCGGTCGCGTCGGCCGGCTCGGAGGAGGCCAGGATCTGCCCCAGCTCCACCGCTTCGGCGTCGGCCGGGTCATTGAACCGCAGGGCTGCGGCGATCGCTCCGAGCAGCGCTTCCGGTACGATGCCCCGCTCGGCAAGTTCAGCGGCAGGGCCGATAAACCGTTCGTGCCGGCTGAGCTTGCGCAGCGGCGCCCGGCCCACACGGTGCACGGTGTCCGGCAGGTGGGGGTTGGTGAAGCGGCCCAGGATTTTCTGCACGTACGCTTCCTGCTCGTCGTAGCCGAACCCGTGCTTGGCCACCAGCAGCTGCTTGGTCTCGTCGAGCACGGCCCGCACATCCGCCGCGACGTCCTGGTCCGCCATGGCCTCGGAGATCTTCTCCAGCCCGGCCTCGAAGCCGAAATATGCGGCGGAGGCGTGGCCGGTGTTGACCGTGAACAGCTTGCGCTCGATGTAGGGCCCGAGCTGGTCCACGAATGTGGCGCCGGGGATGACGGGGGCCGCACCTCCGAAGGGCGTGCGGTCGATGACCCACTCGTAGAACGTCTCCACCGTGACATCCAGCCCCTGGCCGGGTTCCTGGTTGGGCACGATTCTGTCCACGGCGGTGTTGGCGAACACCGCCGCGTCCGCCAGCTGCCCGGCGGCCTCGTCCCAGGACGAGACGATCGCTTCGCGCAGGATGTCCGTGGCGTTGATGGCGTTCTCGCAGGCCATCACCTGGAGCGGCGCCAGGCCGGGGGCCCGGGCCGTAATGCCCTTGGCGATTGCCGGGGCCACGAACTTCAGGATGTGCGGCCCCACGGCAGTGGTGACGATGTCCGCAGTCGCGATCTCCTCGATCAGCTGCGCTTCATGCGTGCTGGAGTTGATCGCCCGGAAGTTGTCCACGGTGCTCACAGCCGGGTTCTCCCCCACCTCATGCACCTGATAGCTGTCCGCGGCGGCAAGCTGGGCGATCAGGTCATCCGCAACATCAGCGAACACCACCTCATACCCGGCCTGGTGCAGCAGCAGCCCCACAAATCCCCGGCCGATGTTTCCGGCTCCGAAATGTACTGCCTTCACTACGCGTTGACCTTTCCGAAGAGTTCCAGGACCTCGTCCACAGATGTTGCCGCCTCAAGCTGCGCTACCTGCGACTTGTTCGTGAAAACTTTCGCGATCGACGACAGGATGTGGAGGTGCTCGTTGTTCACTCCGGCCACGCCCACCACAAACTTGACCTGCTTGCCGTTCCAGTCAATGCCTTCCGGGTACCGGATCACGGAAACGGCGGACTTCATGATGTGGTCCTTGGCGGCGTTGGTGCCGTGCGGGATTGCCAGGAAGCTGCCCATGTAGGTGGACACGGATTCCTCGCGCTCGTGCATCGCGAGGATGTAGTCGTTGTCCACGGCTCCGCGTGCCAGCAGCAGCTGGCCCGCTTCGTCGATGGCGGCGTCACGGGTGGTGGCGGAGCCGTTGAGGACCACGCTCTCCGCTACCAGGATGTCCGACGGCGCGGCGGCGGCTTTGGCGGCCGTCTCGGCTGCCTCACCAGGAGCCCCGGCGGCAGGTGCCGCAGCGGCGGGAGCGGCTGAGCCGCCATCGGCGGTTCCTGCCGTGTTGCTGCGCTGGACCAGTTCCACGATCTCCTCGTAGCGCGGGCTGTTCATGAAGTTGTCCACGGAGACGTGCACTGCGCTGGAGGTGACGGGCTTGGCGCGTTCGGTGAGGTCCTGGTGGGTGACCACGACGTCGTAGGTGTCGCTGAGGTTGGCGATGGAGGCGTTGGTGACCGTGACGTCCGGGAAGCCGGCGTCCTTGATTTTGTTCCGAAGCACTGAGGCGCCCATGGCGCTGGAACCCATGCCGGCGTCGCAGGCAAAGACAATGTTCTTGATGGGGCCGGCCATCACGGCAACGCCGCCCGCACCTGCGCCGGTCAGGGCAGAGGACACGGAGCTCTTTTTGCCCTTCATGGCTTCCATCTTCGACGTGGCGGCGCTGAGGGTGTCTTCCTCGGTGTCACCGACGGGAGTCTTGCTGGACTTGAGGATTACCGAAGCGATCAGGAAGGAAACGATGGCCGCGAGCAGGACGGAGAGGATCACTCCGACATAGCTGTCGCGGGAGGTTTGGGCGATCACCGCGATGATGGACCCTGGGGCCGCGGGCGCCACGAGGCCGGAGTTGGTGATGGCCAATGTCGCGATCCCGGTCATGCCGCCTCCAATTGCGGCGAGAATGAGGACCGGCTTCATCAGCACGTAGGGGAAGTAGATCTCGTGGATGCCGCCGAAGAAGTGGATGATAGCGGCACCGGGAGCCGATGCCTTGGCCAGGCCCTTGCCGAAGAACATGTAGGCGAGCAGGATACCGAGGCCCGGGCCGGGGTTGGCCTCAAGCAGGAACAGGATGGACTTGCCCTGCTCAAGCGACTGCTGGATGCCCAGCGGCGTCAGCACGCCATGGTTGATGGCGTTGTTGAGGAACAGCACCTTGGCCGGTTCGATCAGGATGCTGGTCAGGGGCAGCAGACCGTTGTTGACCAGGAACTGGACCACGTTGCCTGCGCCCGTGCTGAAGGCCGTGACCAACGGGGAGATGCCGTAGAAGCCGAGCATGGCGAGCAGCGCACCCCAGATGCCGGCGGAGAAGTTGTTCACCAGCATCTCAAAGCCGGGCCGGATCTTACCGTGCCAGATTGCGTCGAGCTTTTTCATGGTCCAGCCGCCGAGGGGGCCCATGATCATGGCACCGATGAACATCGGGATGCCTGCGCCGACGATGACGCCCATGGTGCCGATGGCGCCGACGACGCCGCCCCGGACGTCATAGACCATCTTGCCGCCGGTGTAGGCAATCAGGAGAGGCAGCAGGTAGGTGATCATGGGGCCCACGAGGCCGGTGTTCGCTACCCCCTCCGCGTTGGTGCCGAAGCCGCCAAGCTGCGGGACCGGGATCCAGCCCTTCTCGATGAAGAGCGCGGTAATGAGGCCCCAGGCGATGAAGGCACCGATGTTGGGCATGATCATGCCGGAGAGGAACGTCCCGAACTTCTGGACGCCTACGCGCATGCTGGTGCGGGGTTTCGCAACTGTCTCTGTTGCCATGTGATTTCCTAACCGTGATTCCTGCTGCTTCGCAGGATGGTCCGATATTTTCAACGACTAACTGTTCGGACCCGTGGAGATCCGGTGGAGCCATTCGAGAAAGAGCTTGAGTTCCGAGCTCGAGAGCTGGTCTGAGTGCGATGCCTGCAAAGCCGCGTTCAGGGCGATGGCAGCCACCACCACTGAGGACTTCCCGGATTCGTCCGGCCCGGCTTTTCTTGCCTGGTCCGTGGACACCGCGAAGATCATGGCGTCCCGGGTCATGGCGGACAGTTCGAGGTTCCGGTCCGTGGCCGGTTCCGAGATCAGCATGAGCGTGACGCCCACGTTGGCCGCCAGGATGCTCCTGGCGGCTTCCCGCGGCTGGACGTTCAGCTGCCCCGCCGCGGCCGCCTTGTTCAGCATCTCCTCCATCAGCGCCTCGGCATCGGCAACGATGGCGGGGCGGCTTTCCGGGCGGATGTTACCGAACATGACCAGATAAAGTTCCGGCTGGTTCAGCCCGAACTGGACGTGGTTATCCCACATCCGCCGGATATCTTCCAGCGGCTGGCCGGACGGGGCGAAGTCCCGTTCACCCGCCACATACTCTTCAAATCCTGCGGAAACGACGGCGTCAAACAGGCCCTCCTTGTCACCGAAGTGGTGGTACAGGGTTGGCGCGGTCACCCCCGCCAGTTGCGTGATCTGGCGAGTGGAGACGGGTGCCCCCGCGGAATTGGCCAGCAGTTCGGCTGCCGCACGCAACAGCCTCATTTTGGGCGGCAACTGGCCATCGAAACTCATAACCGCTACCCTATCACCTATAGCAACGCTATATGAACTGCATCACATACAATTTTTTCAGGCACCGCAGAACACCGTCGGACGCAGCTGTTCCGAACGGCCCGGAGAGTCCGGGCACAGACAGGCGGGCCTGGCTACCGGCAGAGAACGAGGACCTTCAGTGCAGAACTTCCCAGGAGTTGGCGTCAGCCCAGGCCGCATCATCGGAACCATCCGCCAGATGCCCAAGCCCATCAGCGAACCTCCGGCCGGCGAGCAGCTGCCGGCAGGCACCACCCCCGAGGAGGCGACGGCGGCACTCAAGGCAGCAGCCGCCGCCGTCCACGATGAACTGAAAGCACGGGCCGACCACGCCACCGGCGACGGCAAAGCCGTTCTGGAAGCGACTGCGCTGATGGCCAAGGACACCATGCTGATCAAGGGTGCCGCGAAGCTCATTGCCCGCGGCACGTCGGCCCAGCGAGCCATCTGGGAGTCGGGCTCCTCGGTGTCCGAAATGCTGCACAACCTGGGCGGCTACATGGCGGAGCGTGCCACGGACATCCTTGACGTCCGCTCCCGCATCGTGGCGGAACTCCGGGGCGTGCCGGCCCCCGGCATTCCGACTTCGGAAACCCCCTTCATCCTCGTGGCCGAGGACCTGGCGCCGGCGGACACCGCAACCCTGGACCCGAACAAGGTCCTCGCGCTGGTGACGGCAGGCGGCGGCCCGCAGTCCCACACCGCTATCATTGCCCGCTCCCTCGGCCTGCCTGCCGTGGTGGCCGCCGTGGGCGTGGACGAACTGCCGGACGGCACCGAGGTCTATGTGGACGGCGCCGCAGGCTCCATCACCGCGGATCCTGACGAGTCGCTGCGCTCCGCCGCGGAGGCCTGGGCGGCCACGGCATCCCTCCTCGCCGAGTTCAGCGGCACGGGCGCGACTGCGGACGGCCACCTGGTCCCGCTCCTCGCCAACGTTGGCGGCGCCAAGGACGCCGTGGCCGCAGCCAAGCTCGGGGCGCAGGGCGTGGGCCTGTTCCGCACGGAATTCTGCTTCCTGGAACGCGACACCGAACCGACCGTCGAAGAACAGGCGGCCGCCTACAAGGGCGTCTTCGACGCCTTCCCCGGCAAGAAGGTGGTCCTCCGGACGCTGGACGCCGGCGCCGACAAGCCGCTGCCCTTCCTGACCGACTCCACCGAACCGAACCCCGCCCTCGGCGTCCGCGGCTACCGCACGGACTTCACCACTCCGGGCGTCCTCGACCGTCAGCTGGAGGCCATCGCCCTCGCCGAGAAGCAGTCCGAGGCAGACGTCTGGGTCATGGCCCCCATGATCTCCACGGCCGAGGAGGCAGCCCGGTTCGCCTCCATGTGCGCCGATGCAGGCATCAAGACCCCGGGTGTCATGGTGGAGGTGCCGTCCGCGGCACTCACCGCCGACACCATCCTGCGTGAAGTGGCCTTCGCCAGCCTCGGCACCAATGACCTCACGCAGTACGCCATGGCGGCTGACCGGCAGCTCGGCCCGCTTGCCGGACTGAACACGCCCTGGCAGCCTGCGGTGCTGCGCCTCGTGGGGCTGACGGTGGAAGGGGCAGCGGTAGAGGGCCATAACAAGCCTGTGGGTGTCTGCGGCGAGGCAGCAGCGGACCCGGCCCTCGCCGTCGTGCTGACCGGCCTCGGCGTGACCACGCTGTCCATGACTGCCCGGTCCCTGGCCGCGGTGGCCGCGGTGCTCAAGACCGTCACGCTGGCCGAGGCGCAAGAGCTGGCCAAACTGGCCCTCTCCGCTCCCAGCGCCACCGAGGCGCGCGCCTGGGTCCGGGAAAAGCTTCCCGTCCTCGAGGAACTCGGGCTGTAACCCGGCCCGGAACTCTGGCCTAACCTGATTGCCGCCAGCGGACGGTGCCCGGATTTTCCGGGTGCCGCCGCGGCAGTGATGCGCACCGCTTACGCAGTGACGCCGCCGGCCGCCGTGCTGGCCCAGTGGACAATGGCTTGAGCCACGGCCTCCGGGGCGGTGTCCTGGACGACGTGGCCGCGCCCCAGCACGTCCGCTATCGTGCCGTGTTGGGCTTGGGAAGCGAGGAACTCGCACCAGGGGCGGCGGGCGATCGGGTCCCGGCTGCCCCGGAGCACCAGCACTGGCTGGGCCACGCCGCAGACCCTCGTCTCCAGCGGATAGCCCAACATCACGGGCAACTGCGTCAGGTACCAGCGGAGCCCGGTCTTGAAGTAGTCGCTGAACACCACCACGTTGGTGGACGGACTTTCGCTGAACAGCGCGTCCCGCGTCAGGGCCAGCGCATGCCAGGCCGCGCTCCGCCGGGCAGGATCCACCACGGGTCCCATGAGCACCACACGGCTGACCAGGTCCGGCTCCTGAAGTGCGAGTTCCACGGCGAACTGCGCCCCCATGGAGTGGCCCACCACCACACAGGACTGGACACCGGCATCGGCGAGGACCGCGGCGACGAAAGCCGCGTATTCACCGACGGTCACCCGGCGGCCGGGGCGGGAGGTGCCGCCGAATCCCGGCAGATCGAAGGAATAGACGACGGCGTCGCCCGCCTGCCTGCCGCTGGCCAGTTCACTGTGCAGCCGGGCAAAGTAACGGTGGGAAACCCCGATGCCGTGGAGCAGCACAAAGACCTGCCCGCCCGTCTTGGACGGCCGTTCCGCGTTGCCGAACTCCTGCTGCGAGGAGCCGGGCTCCTGCCCTGGAGCGGCCGCCGACAAGTACAGGCGGCCCGTCAGGCCGTTCGCGGAAACGTCCATCCCGTCACCCAGTTTCATCCGCTGAGCATACCCGCCCAGCGCGCGGACGGGAGCTATCACCATGGCAGCAGTTAGGCTTCTGCCATGGCACTGATAGCTCCCAGGGTGGCGGGCGCACTTCCCGCCGACGACGCGCAGAAACTCCGGCAGGCGCTCGACGGCGGCACGGACATCACCGTGTTCGTGGACGGCACGGTCCACCGGCTGCCGCCCCAGGCGCGGGACGCCGTCGTCGACCTCCTCGCCAGGTTCAGCCGCGGCGAGGCCGTAACGGTCAGCAGCGTGGAGGAAATGCTCACCACGTCCCAGGCGGCAGAGCTGGCCGGCATCTCCCACACCTACTTGCGGAACATGACGGATCGGGGCGAGATACCGGTGGAATACCGCGGTACCCACCGCCGGATCCGGCTGGCCGCCATCATGGCCTGGCTGGACGGGCAAAAGAAAAAGCAGGCGGCCGAAGGCACTGCCGCGGACGATGCACCGGAGGCAGGCCGCGGGCAAAAATGACGCGCCGCTGCCCCTCGGTGACGGCGTGATAAGGATAAAGCAACGATCCTGCGCCGGGAGGGAAACCATCCGCTGACCGGGGTTACTCTTTATTCGTGTTGAGATTCCGGGGGTTGCACATCGTGGCGGGCATTGCCGCCATGGGTGTTGCCGCCGTCCTCGGAATGGTCATGGATCTGAACAATACGGCCATCTTCACATCCAGCTGCGTGGCCTACGTGGCCGTTTCCATGTGGACGGAAAGCAGGATTGCGCGGCACCGGAACCGGGAACAGCCCACGGGTGAGCAACTAGTTGACGAACAGCTAAGCGAACAGGGTATGGGCGACCAGCGCCCGCTTGAATCCCGCGGCGGGGAGCAGCCCGGCGGCGACCAGCGCCCGCGCGGCGAAGGCACTGCCGCCTGACGTTCCCGGCTAGATCCGCGGCCTCGCCGCCCACCGCCGCGCCTTGAGCGTGGCATGCAGTTCCAGGCGGACCATGCCCTTCAGCGGATCCACGCCCAGCAGCTGCCGGATGCGGCCCAGCCGGTTATAGATGCTGCTGCGGTGAAGATGCAGTTTCGCGGCAACGTCCTGGACCGAACCGTCGTTGTCGTAGAGCAGTTCCAGGACGGGCAGCAGTTCGCCGTTGCGGTCGTGGTCTTCCAGGGCCTGGAAGTTCACGGACCCGGCATCGCCCCAGACGCCGGCGCCGCCGCCGGCCGAGGCCAGGAGCTGGTAGACGCCCGTGGCCCGGCAATCCACCAGTTCACCCAGCTGCGCGTCCACCGCCGCGGCCTGCGCGGCCACCCTCGACTGCCGGTACGCCTCGGCCAGCTCCTTGGTGCGGGTGAAACCTTCACTGATGCCGAGGATGATGCGGTCAACCGGGCGTCCCGCCCTTTTTACGAGTTCCAGCTGGTAGTGCACCAGCACCTGTGCGTGGCTGGCCCTGCCTGTCGATTCCCGGAACAGCACGACGGCGTGGGTTTCGGCGCCGGCGCTGAAGAGTGCGGCATCGACGCCGATGGTTGCCTGCAGCGCCGCAGACCGGTGGATCAGCGTCGACGCTATGGGATCCGGTCCGGCGGCCCACCCGTCCGCATCGAGGACTGTCACCAGCTGCCACGGTCCGCGGTCCTGCACTTCCTTCCAGCCTGCCACGGCGGCCACTGCGTTGGCCTCACCCGCGCAGGCCGCCAGGAACTCACGTTCGCGGCCGCGGCGGAATTCTGATTCGGCTGTATTGGAGTCCAGCAGCAGGCCGGAAAGCAGGTCAAGCTCCTCCCGGACGTCGGGCAGCTGGGCGAGTATCGCCGTCGCGCTTTCCTCCTCAAGGTCCTGCTGGACCCAGAGGTAGCCGACGCGGAAGCCGCGGACCATCAGCGGCACGCAGACACGCCCCAGCATGCCCAGTTCCTCATTGGCGGGAACGACGACGGGACGCACCGCGGTGGCGATCCCGTGCGAGAGCTGCCACGCCTTCACGTCTACGGGCACGCGCTTGCTGAGCAGGAAGTTCACCCTGACCCGGTCGGCATGCGACTGGTTGGAACTGTACGCAAGCAAGAGTCCGTCCAGGTCCTCGAGCGACAGACCCCGGCCCAGCTTCTGCGCCACCCGCTCCACGAGCTGCTCCACATCCTGTTGCATGCAGCAAGACTACGTCCCGGAAGGCATCCGGGGCGAACGGACAGCAGGCGACACTTGACGCTCCCAGCCTCGACAAATGTCTAACCGTTTCGAGTAAAAACCCCGGAATTCTGCGGTTTTTGCTGCAGCCCCACGACCCCCAACCTGTCGCGTGCCTCACAGCCGGATTTATTCTGGAAACACAACTCCCCCGCAACCCTTGGCTCACACAGCCATCGAACATGGAGCCCAAAAAATGATCATCGGTATCCCCAAAGAGATCAAGAACAACGAATTCCGCGTCGCCATCACCGCCGCCGGCGTTCACGAGTTCCGCACCCACGGCCACACGGTCCTCGTGGAGCGCGGCGCAGGCCTGGGCTCCGGCATCACGGATGAGGAATACGCCATAGCAGGCGCCGAAATCGTCGCCGAAGCCGACGACGTCTGGGCCCGGGCCGACATGGTCATGAAGGTCAAGGAACCCATCGCCGCGGAATACCACCGCTTCCGCAAGGGCCTGATCCTCTTCACCTACCTGCACCTCGCCGCCGAGCCCGAACTGACCCGCGAGCTCATCAACTCCGGCGTCACGGCGATCGCATACGAAACCGTCCAGGAAGGCCGCACCCTTCCCCTGCTGGCCCCGATGTCCGAGGTCGCCGGCCGCCTCTCCGTCCAGGTCGGAGCCACCTCCCTCATGGCCCCGGCCGGCGGCAAGGGCGTGCTCCTGGGCGGCGTCCCCGGAGTCCGTCCGGCCAAGGTCGTTGTCCTGGGTGCCGGAGTGGCGGGTACCAACGCCGCCGCCATGGCCCTGGGGCTCGGAGCGGACGTCACCATCCTGGACATCAACATCAACCGCCTCCGTGAACTCGATGCCCAGTACCAGGGCCGGCTGAAGACCGTCGCGTCCAACAAGTACGAGATCGAAAAGTCAGTAGTGGACGCGGACCTGGTGATCGGCTCAGTGCTGATTCCCGGCGCCAGGGCCCCCAAGCTCGTGACCAACGAACTCGTGGCCCGCATGAAGCCCGGGTCGGTGCTCGTGGACATCGCAGTGGACCAGGGCGGCTGCTTCGAGGACACCCACCCCACCACGCACCAGGAACCCACGTACAAGGTCCACAACACGATCTTCTACTGCGTGGCCAACATGCCCGGCGCCGTTCCGAACACGTCCACCTACGCACTGACCAACGTCACCCTCCGCTACGGCGTGGCCCTGGCAAACCTCGGCGTCAGGGCCGCGTTCGAAAAGGACCCCGCCCTCGCCGCCGGCCTGAACATCGCAGCAGGCCACGTGGCACACCACTCCGTCTCCGAGGCGCACGACCTGCCCCTCGTGGCGGACTGGCACGAACTGGTATCCGCCTAACACCGGGAGACCACCGCTGGCTGAGCCAGTCGAAGCCGCACCCAGGTTTCGGCAGGCCCAGCCAGCGGTTTCATTTAAGCGATGGCACGGGCCTGTTCGATCAGTTTGAGGACCTCTACGGGGCCTGCCGGATCCACCGGAAGCGGAAGATCGGAGGCGGCGCCGCCGTCGGTGATCTTGTCAGCGAGGATCCGGTAGAACTCCGGGTAGGCGCCGCGTTCGGTGGACACCCGGTCAAGGTGGCCGTCGCGGCCCAGCTGCCCGGCCCACTCCGGGGCCTCCACACCGTACTCCTCGTCCAGTGGGCCTCCGCCAGCCACGATGTACGGTTCCTGCGGATCCACGCCGTGTTTTGTGAAGGCGCCCTCAGAACCCAGCACGCGGAAGCGCGGGCCCTGCTGCGCGCACAGCATGTTCATCCAGAGGTGGCTGAGCACGCCGGATCCGTGCTTCAGGACGAGGAAGCAGTCGTCGTCCGTGTTTTCACCCGGCCGCCGGGCGTTGAGTTCCGCATGAACAATCTGGCCGGGCCCGAACAGTTCCAGCGCCTGGTCCAGCAGGTGGGTGCCCAGGTCGAACAGGACGCCTCCGCCGGTCGCTGCCGTGGCCTCCGCTTTCCAGGCCTTGGACACTTCCGGGGACCAGCGTTCGAAGCGTGATTCGAACCGCATCACCTGCCCCAGCGCCCCGGCGTCGAGCAGACCTTGGACGGTCAGGAAGTCGCCGTCCCAGCGGCGGTTTTGGAAGACGGTCAGCACCCGATGCAGGTTTTCTGCCAGCGTGGTCAGCTCCACGCCCTCGGCGCTGGTCACTGCGAACGGTTTGTCCACCACGACATCGAGCCCGGCCTCGAGCGCGGCCTTCGCCAGCGGGTAATGGGTTGCCGGGGGCGTCCCCAGGACCACAAGGTCAAGGTCCCCGGCCATGGCAAGGACGGCCTCGGCGTCGGGAACCGTTTTCACACCCGGATAACGGTCGACGGCGGCCGCCTGGCGGCCGGCATCCGACGTCGCGATGACCTCCAGTGAGTATCGGGAATCGGCAGCGATCAGCGGGGCGTGAAAAACGCTGCCGGAGAGGCCAAAACCCACGACGGCGGTGCGGATGGGTCCGCGTTCACCGGACGGCTGCCGTCCCGACGGGGAGAGGGGCGAGGAGGGGGATGCGGTGCTCATGGTGCAACGCTACTCCGGGATGCCGCCCTCCGCAGATCCGACCACGCGGGTGACCAGCTGGCGCCATGACTCCTCGAGCCGCTCGGGGGAGACGCCGTGCACGCGGACGGTGTGGAGCAGCCGTTCCGCATCCAGGGTGGCACTCAGCGACATGGCCATGAGCCACGCGTCCGCGTCGAAGCCTGCGTCGAGCAGCAGATGCTCGATATGCCTGTGCCACAGCACCACGGCGGGAACCTCAAAACGGTTGTACACCGAATGGTCGGCGGCCCGGGCGAGGTCGCCGTATTCCAGGATGTAGCCAATGCGGCTGGCGCCGAACGCGATGAGCCGTTCCAGGGGAGGCGCCCCCGGGCCCAGGGGCGGAGGGCCGAACATGAAGCGGCCCTGGAACTCGGCCTCGGCATCACTGAGCAGCGTCATCATGAGTCCGGCCCGGCTGCCGAAGCGCCGGAAGATTGTTCCCTTGCCCACGCCTGCCCGTTCCGCCAGTTTGTCCATGGTGAGGCCATCCGCGCCGCACTCCTCGATGAGCTGCCGGGCTGCACACAGCAGCAGTTCCCGGTTGCGGGCGGCGTCGCGGCGCTCCGGACCGGAGCCGCCGGACATTCCGGAGCGGATTGGGATGAGGCTCACACAAATCATTCTAGACTGGGGAATAATATCCGGACCGTAGTCCGTTTAGTATCGGTGAAGGCAAAAAACGCCTCGACAACCAGCCGCCGCGGACACTCCGCGGCTGACACTAGGAGTTCACATGTCCAAGAACACCGTACTTGCCCTGGTCGGCAGCCTTCGCGCCGATTCCCACAACCGCAAGCTCGCCGAGGCTATCCAGCTCAACGCCCCGGAGGATCTCGAAATCGTCATCCACGAGAGCCTGGGCAACCTCCCCTTCTACAACGAGGACATTGACGTCGAGGGCCAGGTCCCGGAGGCCGCCGCAGCCCTTCGCGCCGCAGCGAATGACGCCGACGCCCTGCTGCTGGTCACCCCCGAACACAACGGAACCATGCCGGCGTCGCTCAAGAACGCTATTGACTGGCTGTCCCGCCCGTACGGCGCCGGCGCCCTTGCCGGCAAGCCCACCGCCGTCGTCGGCACCGCCTTCGGCCAGTTCGGCGGCGTCTGGGCCCAGGACGAGGCCCGCAAAGCTGCCGGCATCGCCGGCGCCCGCGTCCTCGAGGACGTCAAGCTCGCCGTTCCGGGCTCCATGGTCCGCTTCGCCGAGACCCACCCGAAGGACGACGCCGAGGTTGTCGAGCAGATCAAGGGAATCTTCAGTGCCCTTGCCGCCGCCGAGAAGGCAGAGGCCGCAGCCTAGCCCCAAGCCACCCCTCCCATCCCCCCGAGGCGCCCCCGGCAACTGGACAGTTGCCGGGGGCGTTGGCGTCCCGGCCCGCACCGGCCCGGCGCCGTGCAGCGCAACCATTCCGTAACTGAGCTGCGGCCGAACTGTCACCGGCACTCCGTTCCCCGCCGGCTTCCACCGCACTACCGTTGATATACGGGACGCGCGAGCGGGAAGTGCGGTGCAGTCATGAAGACCAGTCAGTGCGGCAGGACGCTGACGACGGCGGCTGCCGCCCTATGCCTGCTGCTCCCGCTGGGGCTGGGATCCTGCGTTTCCGTCCCGGCCACGCCAGGCGGGACCGCTGCCGAACAGGCTCCCGCCGGCGCGCCGGGCCTGGCCGCCCCCGACCCCCGACCCGTCCCTGCACCGGCACCGGCCCCCGCACCGGAGGATGCCGTGCCTGCGGCCCCTCCGGCGGGGCCGAGCGGAAAACCGGCCCAGGGATCCGGCGCGGAGCCAGCCCTGGGGTCAGGCGCGGGCACGAATTCCGTCCCGCAGGATGTTGCGACCCCCGTTCCGCCCGCCGTCCTGCCACTGGAACAGCCTGCAGAGCCGGGGTCCGCTGAGGGACCGGTTGCAGGCTCCGCAGGCGGACCAGCAATCCACGAGCAGCCTGCAGTCAGTGCACCAGGCCCTCCGGAGCCGGGCACGGGGACAGAAGGTGCGGCAGCCGGACCTGCAGCGGGCTTCGGAACGGGCGCCGGGAGCGGCGCAGGCGGGGCGGCGGGAGTCCTCGCCGGCACGGCTGTGTACTACGTGGCCGTGGACGACGGCGGCAGTTCCGGCGTGCGCTTCGGCTGCAACGACAGCCTCGTCCCCGTGCGCCACACGGACCCCGCGATCCGCGAGCCGCTTCAGGCAGCCATGAGCCGGCTGCTGTCTGGAAGCGGAACACCGGCTGGACTGTACAGCGCCCTGGAGTCATCCGCGCTGAAGTACGTTTCCGGCTTCCTGGACGGGGAGACGGTGGTGGTCAACTTAAGCGGGGCGGTTCAGCCAGGGGGCACCTGCGACATCCCGCGGATTGAGGCCCAGCTGACCCACACGGCCGTGACGGCCGTCGGCGCCGTCCGGGCGGAGATTTACGTCGACGGCGTCAGGCTGGCGGACGTGCTGAGCCTGCGCTAGGCACACACCGCCTGAATCACCACTTGAGAGTCATGCACATGCGTGACCAGGCGAGCGTCACTCACGTGCATTGGCCCGGGTGAAGAGGGCGTCCATCTCGGCATGGCTGCGGGCTCCGGCCAGCTTGGACCAGTTGCCATCGCCCAGGACTTCGGCAGCCACCCTGGACACCGTTGCATAAGCCGCCTTCGCGGTATTGCCGCCGATGCTGATCCGCCGCACGCCGGCGTCATGCAGTTCCCCGACTGAGGGTGCCCCCACGCCGGCAAGTGCGTTCAGCGGCGCAGGGATCCGCCGGGAGAGCTCGTGCAGGACATGCAGGTCCGTCACGCCGGGGACGAAGATCCCGTCCGCTCCGGCCGCCAGGTATGCCGGGGCCCGCTGCATTGTTTCCTCGAAGGCCGATTCCGGAAACCGCCCGGACAGGTAGGTGTCCGTCCTGGCGTTAATGAAGAGCCGCACCCCATACTCCTCCGCCAGCCTCCTGACGGTCCCGATCCTGCGGGCCTGCTCGGCGACGTCGGTCAGCGGTTCACTCCCGGAGTCCTCGATATTCACCCCCACGGCCCCGGCTGCCAGGACCGCCGTGATGGTCTGCTCCAGCTGGGCATCGTCGAAGGCGCCGTCACTGCCGGCGTACCCCGTTTCGATGTCGGCCGTCACCGGCAGGTCCGTCGCGGCCGCAATCCTGTTGAGCGCCGCCATGGCGAGGGCACGGGGCAAATGGTTGCCGTCCGGAAAGCCCAGGCTCCAGGAGATGGCTGAGCTGGATGTGGCCAGGGCCTGGGCACCGGCTTGCTCCACGAGCTTTGCCGAGGCGGCGTCCCACACATTCACCAGCACCAGCGGCACCGGCCCTTCCGCGTGGAGTTCCCGGAAGGCTGCGGCCTTGTCCGACTGGGCAGGAAAGGACTGGAACGTGGTCATGGCTCCATTCCATGCCCTCGGCGTGCCCGCGTAAAGGACCCTGGGCTTCGAATCGTCCTATTTCGTGAACAACTGTTGCCTTCTTGACAACAGTTGGTTGTATCCTAGGGACTGTGACCCACGAGACACTCGACGCCGCCGCGGCCGTCCTCCCCGCCGAAGCGATTGACGCGATTGAACGGGCGGCAACGTCTTCGCATCGCCACGAAGGACTCTTTTCGGAGCGCGCCGCGAACATCAAGCAGTCGGCTGTCCGTGACGTCTTCGACATCTCGCTGCGCCCGGGACTCGTCTCCCTGGCGGGCGGCAGCCCCTACCTCCAGTCACTGCCCCTGCAGAGGCTGGGCCAGACGGCTGCGGCGATCATCGCCGAACAGGGCCTGACCGCCCTGCAGTATGGCAGCGGGCAGGGCACGGAAGAGCTTCGCACCCAGGTCTGCGAAGTCATGGCCGCCGAGGGCATCCTGGACGCGCTGCCCGAAAACGTGGTGATCACCGCCGGCTCCCAGTCCGCCCAAGACGTGGCCACCAAGGTTTTCTGCAACCCTGGGGACGTGGTGCTCGTCGAGGAACCCACCTATGTGGGCGCCCTGAACACCTTTGAGGCGTACCAGGTCCAGGTTGAGGCCGCCGCAATGGATGACGACGGCCTGGTGCCTGAGCTTCTCGAGGCCAGGATCGGCGAACTCCAGGGCGCCGGGAAAAACATCAAGTTCCTCTACACGATCCCGAACTTCAACAATCCCTCGGGGATCACCCTGGCGCAGGAGCGGCGCCAGCGGATCGTCGACATCTGCCGCCGCGCCAACATCCTGGTGCTCGAGGACAACCCCTACGGCCTGATCCGCTTTGAGGGGAAGCCACTGGAACCGCTGCGCGCCGCCAATCCTGACGATGTCATTTATATGGGGTCGTTTTCCAAGATCTTCGCGCCGGGGCTGCGCATCGGCTGGGCGCTCGTCCCCTCGCATTTGCAGCGCCGTTACTATCTGGCAGCCGAGGCCGTGACGCTGTGCCCGCCCACGCTGAACCAGATGCTGGTTTCGGCTTACCTCAGGGACTACGACTGGAAGGGCCAGATCGAAACGTACCGGGGACTGTATGCGGAGCGCTGCCACGCCATGCTTGCTGCGCTGGAGAAATACATGCCGGACGGGCTGACGTGGACACGACCGGAGGGCGGCTTCTTTGTGTGGGTCACACTTCCGGAGGGCGTAGATACGTATCCCCTGCTCCGCAAGGCGATTGACGCCGGCGTCGTCTTCATCCCGGGAGCTGCCTTCAGCCACTCGGCCGAACCTTCCAATAAGCTGCGCCTGGCCTTCAGCGCCGTGCCTCCGGAACGCATCGCCGAAGGTGTGCGGCGGCTCGCGCCGGTGCTCAAGGAAGCCATCAAGCCACAAGCCACAGGCCACCCGGCCAGTTGACCCGCGTGTCTGGCCGGCGCTGTAGCCTAATGATGGACACCAGCCGGGCAGACGCAGGATGCGAACATGCAGCCCGCCCGGATGCTGCGAACGAAAGAGAGTGGATCATGAGTGGAATCATTGTTGTCGGCGTGGACGGCAGCGCCACAGCACGCAAGGCCGCAGAGGCGGCCCGGGACCTTGCGGTGGCGCTGGGGGCGACCCTGCACGTCGTGTCGGCTTTTGACACCGATCGGACCGAGGTTTACGGCAGCGGCTCCGACAAATGGATCGTCTCCGATGCCGGCGCGGCCGAGAAAGTTGCCAAGGACGTTGCCGCCGGCCTCGCCGTCGCGGGGCTCACTGTGACCTACTCGGCGGTGCGCGGCAAGCCGGCCGAAGCCCTCGTTAAAGAGGCCGAACGCTCCGACGCGAGGATGATCGTTGTGGGCAACCGCCGCATGCACGGCCTGGGGCGGGTGCTGGGCAGCATCGCCAACAGCGTTGCCCACACTGCGTCCTGCGACGTCTACATCGCCAACACCTACGGGGCGGACTAGGCCAGGACAAGCACATCGTATCGGGAGGTCGTGCCGACTGGGCACGGTGATTCCCTAACTTTCCTCTGGGGCTAGGGCACGCTGCTAACCCCTCAGGAGGTGCGCGGCAGCCGTTCTGATTAGCTGTGCAGCCGTTCTGCCACGCGGGTTCCGGCGGCTGGCGCCGGCGCTGGCGCCGGGGCCGGCGCTGGCTCCGGGGCCGGCGCCGGTTCCGAGGCTGGCTCCGGACTGCCGCCACCTCTCCTGCCTGGATCAAGGTACAGGGCCAGCCCCCAGGGACCGTGCCGTAGTCGGTGAGGCGGGCAGCCAGGACATTGAAGGGGACCGAAGGACCGCGCCCGATTTGACCAGCGTCACGCCTCCTGGTGGGCAGCCTCACCCGGCTTTCCGGGAATTGGCGGGTGGCCCAACGGTAAAATCAATGGTGCCCCCGATGGTGCGGACAGCCCAGCACCTACCAGCGCCAGGACCTAAAAATGCTTACGCTTCAGCGACGCCAGCTCGTCGGCCACGACATCCTTCTTGCCCGCCACGGCAACCACATCTGCTCGATGCGGCTGGACCGCAGCACGGGACGGGTCATCGCCCTGCTGGACGACGGCTCCGTGGACAGCGCGCCGAACCTCATCTCGCCGGACCTGCAGCTTCCCGAAACAATACAGAGCGTCCTGCGGAACGACTGGAAGTTCCTGGCCACCGTGTCCGGCTGCGTGGCCGGCCTCGCCGGCGTCATGATCGCCGCCGCGTTCAGCCTCGCCGGCCTCTCCGCCGATCCCGCTCTGGCGGAACTGATGACCACGTACCAGGCGTACTAAACCGCCCTCCGGCGCATGCTGCTGCCACCGGCGTCAGGACCCCCGGTGACAGAGGGGCTCAATGAGCGAGGATCATCAGTTCCCTCAGCAGCCACCACAATCCGGACGCCACACCGCCGCCAACCAGCACACCCATCACAACCTCGGCCACGGTATGTGCGCGCAGCACCACACGGGACCAGCTGACGGCAGGGATCAGCAGCAGCAGCGGAAGCCACGGCGGGCCCAGCATAAGGAGGGCGATGCCCGTCGAGAGCGCGATCGCTCCTGCGTGCCCGCTGATTTTCCAGAAGAGGCTAATCACGGCAAGCACCACCACGCTGCCGACGATCGTCAGGACCATGACAATCACGCTGACGGGCGACTTGACGACCGTCAGCACGCCCAGGCCAGCCAGCAGCGACAGCATGGCCATGCCCATCACCGGTGCCCGCTGGCGGCGTTCACTGACGTGATGATCCGAGACCTTGCCCAGCCGCACCAGCAGCAACACGGCGGCGAACGGCAACACGCAGACAAACAGCACGGCCAGCGCACCGAACCAGATGGTCCCCGGGAAACCCGGTTCAATCACCGGGCTGAGCATCAGCAACGCAGCCACAGTGACCGGCGGCTGGAAGACCGCCGAGAGGAACAGCGCCACGCGGTTGCGGATGACCATGACCGTTTGCTCTCGCCCCACGCGGGGACCCTCCGTCATCCGGTGAACTGACGCCGCAGGCCGGGATCCCGGCTGGTCAGGAAGCCGATCAATCCAGCAGGAGGGCAGGCTCTTCAAGGATGGCGGCGACGTCAGCCATGAAGCGCGCGGACAGATCTCCGTCCACAACACGGTGGTCGAAGGACCCGCCAAGAGTCGTGATCCAGCGCGGAATGACCTCGCCGTCCAGCACCCAGGGTTTCTGCTTGATCGTGCCGAATGCCACGATGGCCACCTCGCCCGGGTTGATGATGGGGGTTCCGGTGTCGATGCCGAGGGCACCGATATTCGTGATGGTCAGGGTGCCACCCTGCATCTGGGCAGGCTGGGTCTTGCCGGCACGGGCGGTGGTGGCAAGATCATTCAAAGCCAGCGCCAGCTCCTTCAGGGAGAGATCCTGGGCGTTCTTGATGTTCGGAACCATCAGGCCCCGCGGCGTGGCCGCGGCAATGCCCAGGTTCATGAAGTGCTTGACCTGGATCTCAGCCGAATCACCCCCGGGGTTGTCCACCCAGGTGGCGTTGACGCTGGGGTTCCGGGCCGCAGCCCAGATGACCGCCTTGGCCAGGATCAGGAGCGGGGAGACTTTGATGCCCTCGAAATCGCGCGAGGCCTTCAGGCGCTTGACGAATTCCATGGTGCGGCTGGCGTCCACGTCCACGAAGATGCTGACGTGCGGCGCGGAGAAGGCAGAGTCCACCATCGCCTTGGCAGTGGCCTTGCGGACGCCCTTCACCGGGATCCGTTCGATCCGCTGGTCCTGCGGCCGGCCCGACTTGCCCCAGAAGGTGTCCGCCTTGTCCAGCTCCGCGTCCCGCTGGGCCTGGTAGCTGACCAGGTCCTCCCGGGTCACCTCGCCGCGGGCGCCGGTGGGCACCACATCGGCCAGGTCAATGCCAAGGTCCCGGGCAATCTTCCGTACCGGCGGCTTCGCCAGGACCTTGTTCATCAGCCCGGTGATGGCGCCACCAAGGGTGGGCTTGTCCTGACCGGTCTCGACGGGCTCGGCCAGCGGAGCCCTGCCGCTGATTGACCCTGTCGAAATGGCTGGCTCGGCCAGCGGAGCGGTACCGCCGCTCTCAACAGGCTGGACCACAGGCCTGGCGGACGCCTTCCGCGGGCGCGGCTTAACGGCGTCGGCCTTCGGGCCGGAACCCACCAGCGGGCCCCCGGCCGGACCGCCTGCGGCAGCATCGCCGTGGGAAGCCGGTTCGTGGGGGTGCGGGTGCAGCTTCCCGTGCATGAGCGGCTCGGGCTCGGCCTCCTGCAAGGGGGGCAGCGGGACGTCGGCCGGAGTGGGGTCGCCGGAAACGTCGTCGGAAACGCTGATGATGGCCGTCCCGACGTCGATCGTCACGCCTTCGGGAACGAGCAGTTCCGTGACGGTGCCGGCGAAGGGAGACGGCAGTTCCACGAGGGACTTGGCCGTCTCGATTTCGCAGAGGACATCGTTGATGGCCACCGTGTCCCCCGGCTTGACCTTCCAGGAGACAATCTCGGCCTCGGTCAGGCCCTCGCCCACGTCGGGGAGGTTGAACTTGTTAAGCGTCATGGGGTCCTCGGGTTTCAAAAGCTCAGGCTGGCCGGCCGGTGCCCGGAGGCGACTGCAGGCGGAAACGTCAGTAAGCGGAGGGGTCAGTAGCTGAAGGCGCGGTCGAGCGCCTCAAGGATGCGGTCGATGTCCGGGAGGTAGTCCTCTTCCACCTTTGCCACGGGGTAGGGCATGTGGAAGCCGCCCACGCGGATGACGGGCGCCTCGAGCGAGTGGAAGGCGCGTTCACCGATCCTGGCCGCTATTTCGCCGCCGATCCCGCCAAACGTGGGGGCTTCATGGGACACGATCAGCCGGCCGGTCTTCTTCACCGAGGCTTCGATGGTGTCGAAGTCGATCGGCGAGATCGAGCGGAGGTCGATGACCTCAATGCTGCGTCCGTCCTCAGCTGCGGCGTTGGCCGCGGCGAGGGCCACGGGAACCAGCGGACCGTAGACCACCACTGTGGCGTCGGTGCCTTCCCTGACAACGTGGGCCTTGAACGGATCCCCGGCGAGGCCTGCCGTCTCAGTGTCCACCTCACCCTTGAGCCAGTAGCGGCGCTTGGGTTCGAAGACGATCACCGGGTCCTGGCAGTCGACGGCCTGCTGGATCATCCAGTAGGCGTCGTGCGGGTTGGACGGGGTGATGATGCGGATGCCTGCGGTGTGCGCGAACAGCGCCTCAGGAGATTCCGAGTGGTGTTCGATCGAGCCGATGCCGCCGCCGTAGGGAATGCGGATGACGACCGGTACAGTCAGGTTCCCGTTGCTGCGCGAGTGCATCTTTGCGAGCTGGGTGGTGATCTGGTTGAAGCCGGGGAACACGAAGCCGTCGAACTGGATTTCACAGACCGGCAGGTAGCCGCGCAGCGCCAGGCCGATCGCCGTGCCGATGATTCCGGATTCAGCGAGCGGAGTATCCACCACGCGGTCGGCACCGAACTCACCGATCAGGCCGTCGGTCACGCGGTAGACGCCTCCGAGCGGTCCGATGTCCTCGCCCATCAGCAGCGTCTTGGGGTTGTTGTTGAGCGTGGCGCGCAGGCCTTCGTTGATGGCCTTGGCAATGGTCATGGTGGTCATCAGTGGCCAGCCCCTTCTGCGGTGTCCCCGCCGGCAAATCCCGCGGCGTACTCCTCGAACCAGGCCAGTTCCTCGGCCACGAGGGGATGTGCCTCCACATACGTATTAGCGAAGGCCGTCCGGATGTCCGGGGCGTCGGAATCATAGGTTGACTTGCGGATATAGGCCGCCAGCTCGTCGCCCTCAGCGGCCACCTGCTTGAAGAATGCATCATCGGCCATGTCCTCGGAGCGGAGGTACTTCTCCAGCCGCTCCAGCGGATCCTTGGCCCGCCACAGCGCTTCCTCGGAGGATTCGCGGTATTTCGTGGGGTCGTCAGCCGTGGTGTGTGCGCCGACGCGGTAGGTGAAGGCCTCGATCAGCACCGGCCCGTTGCCCTGCCGTGCGTGCTCCAGCGCCCACTCGGTGACGGCGTGCACGGCTATGACGTCGTTGCCGTCCACCCTGATGCCCGGGAAGCCGTAGCCCTTGGCCCGGTTGGACAGCGGGATGCGGGTCTGCACTGCTGTGGGCACGGAGATGGCCCAGTGGTTGTTCTGGCAGAAGAAGACCACGGGCGCCTTGTAGGACGATGCAAACACCATGGATTCGTGAACGTCGCCTTCAGAGCTGGCGCCGTCGCCGAAGTAGACCATGACGGCAGCCTTCGGCTCGGCCGCGCCGGACTCCGCCATGCCGTTGGCCTCCGCGAGGCGCTGGTCGCGCTGAATGCCCATGGCATAGCCGACGGCGTGGGGTGTCTGGGCAGCCAGGACCAGTGTGTACAGGTGGAAATTGGTGTCCTTGGGGTTCCAGCCGCCATTGGAGATGCCACGGAACTGCCGCAGGAGCTCGGCGAGGTCGACGTTCCGCGTGAGGGCCACACCGTGCTCGCGGTACGTGGGGAAGATGTAGTCCTGGGGCTGGCTGGCCCGCCCGGAGCCTATCTGCGCAGCCTCCTGGCCGGTCAGCGGAACCCAGAGCGCCAGCTGGCCCTGGCGCTGGAGCGCTGTGGCCTCCTGGTCGAAGCGCCTGATCGCGGCCATGTCGGCATAAAAGCCGCGCAGCTGTTCCGCATCCAACCTTTCGGCATACTCCGAAAAGATGGCGTTCGTGCCGAGCTTGCCGTCCGGGCCAAGCAGCTGGACCATCTCGACCGGCGGCTCGCCCAGGGCAGCCTCGGCCTCGGCCTCTAGCTGGTCATCCACGTCTGTTCCGTCGAACTCGGTGGAGGGCAGATGTGTGGCGCCCATACCGTCTCCTTGCTTGCCGCATGCGGATGCGTTGCAATGTCGCTGGGATATATGCCCCGCACGGAATGCATTCCATGTGCGGCATATATTTTGGCTTACTGTTCCTTACTTTATCCGGCGCAACTAACAGCGGGCAGTTGTTAACCGCTAGGAACGCCTCGGGGGTTTTGTATAAACCGCACAGAGCTCGAGGAAGCGGGTATTCGCCTCCACCTCGCCGATGCTGACCCGGACGCCCTCATTTCCGAAAGCCCGCATCGAAAGCGCCCGCTCCCCCGCCAGCTGGGCGAACTCCGCGCTGTTATCGCCCAGATCCAGCCAGACGAAATTCCCCTGAGCCTCTGGAACGAACCACCCCAGATCACGCAGACCGGCTGTCACGCGGTCCCGCTCATCCACCAGGCTTTGTACCCTTTCTACAACTTGGTCGAAATTCTGAAGGGACACCACGGCGGCCTGTTCCGCGATCTGGGACACCGCGAAGGGTGTGGCGGCCACGCGGAGGTACTGCGTCAGTTCCGGCTGGGAGATGCTGTAGCCCACGCGCAACCCGGCGAGGCCGTGTGCCTTGGAGAAGGTCCGGAGCACCACGACGTTGGGGTATTTCCGGTACATCCGAATGCCGTCCACGGCGTCGTCCGCCCGTATGAATTCCTGGTAGGCCTCATCGATGACCACCACCACGTCCGAAGGGACTGCCTTGATGAACCGTTCCGTTTCCTCTGCCCTCAGGATCGGGCCGGTGGGGTTGTTCGGCGTGCACAGCAGGATCACCTTGGTGCGCGTGGTCACGGCGGCCGCCATGGCGTCAAGATCGTGACGGCCGTCCGCGGTGAGGGGGATACGCACACTCTCGGCGCCGGCCAGGCCAACGCAGATGGGATACGCCTCGAAGGATCGCCAGGCATAGATCACTTCATCGGCTTTGCCGTCGTCGTTCTGGCCGGCGAAGGCGCTCAGCAGCTGGTTGAGCGCCCCAAGGCTTCCTGCGCCGGTGACGATGTCCTCGGCCGGCACCTCCAGGAAGTCCGCGAGCGCGGTCCGGAGCTTGGTGCTCAGGGGGTCCGGGTAGCGGTTGAAGTCGGTCTGCGCCGCAATGGCCTCGGCTACGGCCGGAATTGGCGGCAGCGGGTTCTCGTTGGACGACAGTTTGTAGCTGGCCAGGCCGTCGACGGCGACGGGTGGCTTGCCTGCGGCATAGCGGGGCAACCGGTCAACAACCGGCCTCGGCCTGACACCGCCAGCCATAGTCTCTGATGAAGTCATGCCAACTAGCCTACTTCGCCCGTCTGTTGCGGGTGCGCCCGCATCCCGCGAGGTATGACAGCATGGGCGCATGCGTTCTTTCATCGTTCGGGTGCTCATCAACGGACTGGCGCTGTGGATTGCCAGCTGGATTCTCCCCGGGCTGAACATCACCACTTCGGCCGCGACCGACGCGGTGGCTAACGCCGGCGTCAGCCAGGGGACCGATGCTGCCGGCATAGTCCTGGCTTACCTCTTTGTCGGGCTGATTTTCGGGCTGGTCAATGCTTTCGTGCGTCCGATCGTCAGTTTCCTTTCGCTGCCCATCACCATCCTCACCCTCGGGCTGTTCACGATCGTCATCAACGCGGCCATGCTGTACCTGACATCGTGGATCAGCAGCTACACACCGGTGGATTTCACGATTGACTCCTTCTTCTGGACTGCGGTGCTGGCGGCAATCATCATCACCATCGTTTCCCTGGTGGCCGACAGGATCCCGGGGGCACGCCACCGGTAGTTGCAGGCCGCTGCGTGGACGCCGCGTCGACGCTGCGTGGGGCCGGCAGCCGCTTGCAGCCGCCGGCCGCTGGGGACCGTCCACACCGGGACTCGGCTACCGGCCACCGGGCGGGCGGATGTCGGGCTGTTCCACCGGGCGGACGGGCATGCCTGGACGCCCTGATTCCTGCGGCTTCGGGGTGCGGACGAGCTGGAAGCGCGTGGCCGTGGCCGCTCCGCCGGTACCCACGACCCCGGCGAGCGCGCCCGTTGATGCGATGAGGGACGGATCGCTGCTTGCGGAGACCGCCCGGGCACCGGCCTCATAGTTCGTGAGCCTGTGGCCCGGACCGAGCCCCGGCGCCTCGCCGGAGGGCGTCAGCACCCGGTTCTCGAGCGTGAGGGTGACGCGGTCCCGGGTGTCCGGGTTGATTGCCCCCTCGCTCCCTGGAACCCAGTCCTGCCGGTGTTCCAGGTGCAGGCTGCTGATGCCCGGCTCAGGATGGATTCCGCCTACGGGTGAGCCCGCGGTCAGCACGTACTTGAGGTCGTACTCCGCGAGGAAGGCCTTGTCCTGGCTCAGGTTCATGGCATGGATCCCGCCCTGGCTGTAGCCAACAGCAACCACCTGGGCGCCGGCCTCTGCCCCGGCTTCCTGCAGTGCTGACCGGATGGCGGCACTCGTATGCTCGGAGCCGTACCCGAGTGCTTCGACGATTCCGGCCTCATCGAACGGGTTGGGCCCTCCCGCGTCTCCTGGCTGCGTGCCGGGAATGATCACGACGAAGGCCTCGTGATCCCCGCTGCCCGTCCTGAGGATTTCAATCGTGCCCCGGCCGTCCTCGTCAACGGACCGCGCCCGGGACAGGAGCCCTGCAGGGGAGGCATCGAGGGCGACATCCGTGCTGGGACCTCCGATCGCTTTGACGTCGCGCGGTTTGAGGTGGGGGGCCAGTCCCTCAGCCAGCGCGCGTACAACGATAGGGATGCCCGAACCCTGCATCCCGGTCGCCGTCGCCATCTGGATGGCCTCGGTCACCCGCTCGGGCCTCGCCCCCAGAAGGGCCACGAGGACCGGATAATTGCCTGTGAGCGCCTCTGTACTGTCCCTGTTCAGCAGCCGGCTGAGGTCAGGACTGTAGGGGTTAGGGAACCCGCCGAGGAGCATATCCAGGAACTGCGGCAGCCACAGCTTGTGGGAGTCCGTGCCCAGGCGCAGGTTGGACAGGGTTCGCTGTTCGGCCCCCTCATACTCCTGCAGACAGGCTTGTACCTGGCTTCCGATGTCCTGCAGTTCCTCCCGCACTTTCGCCACAGCACGCCACCCTTCCCCTGTGGCGTCGAGCGCTTCGACCCCGCTGGACGGTGGATCGTTTTGATATTGCCCCAGCTCCGCCCAGATCCTGTGGGCAGCGATCTCCACCGTCGTAACGTCCTCCGCGAGGCCGTCCAGGCCCCGCACTCCAGCGTCCAGCTCCTCCAGCTGAAAGGCGATGCCCGCTACCCCGCCCCGGACCGAGAAATGGCCGTCGGGCTCCGGCTTCAGTGGCCGGAGCGGGCCGCCGCTCCCCCACGGCGTCACCTCAGCCATCAGTAGTCTCCGGTTCTGGTCCGCATCGACGACAACGAGACGTTCCGGGCATGCCGACGGATGACCTGGGCGGCCAGTTCCATACGCTCCTTCGCCCTCCGCAGGGCAGCTGCCTGCAGCCCGATGCTCGCCCTGTACGCCGTGCCCGCAGGGGACTGCCAGTCCGCCAGCTGCAACTGCGAAAGCCGGACCAGAACAGCATCGAGCTGCCCAGCACAAGCGTCCGCCCTTCCCGCCAGGAGCTGCACCTCAAACTGCCGCGAAGAGCACGACGCCGCGTCCGCGGCGGCAATGCTGGCGCTCATTCAGTTTCCCCCTCTCCTTCCGGCCGGCGCTGTCTGTGTCGCAGACCTGCCCCAGCCCTGCCACAGACCTTTCTGCCTCTTGCAGACAAAACTAGGGCGCGCTGTCCCCCGCCGGAACACCCGCCGGGGGCTATGTGGACAGCCGCCCAGGACACAGGCTGGGGAGGGCAAGTCACAAGCAACCGCGTGCTTCAGCGGGCAGCGGAGTTCATGAAAGAATCAGCTCATGCCTGAAACTGCCGCCACAGCTGACACCCGTACGCCCTCCGGACGCCTGGCCCTCGCTGCGTCACCGGAACAAATCGCGCTCGGCCCGCTGGACGGCCGCTACCAGTCCGCCGTCGCGCCGCTCGTTGACTACCTGTCCGAGGCTGCCCTCAACCGTGACCGGGTCGCCGTCGAAGTAGAGTGGCTCATCCACCTGACCAGCAACAACGTCCTCCCGGGCGCCGGGCCGCTGACCTCAGACCAGCAGGAACAGCTCCGGGCGATCGTCACCGAATTCGACGCCGCCTCCGTCTCCGAACTGGCCGAAATCGAAGCCGTGACCGTCCACGACGTGAAGGCAGTGGAGTACTACATCGGCCGCCGCCTGCCCGCCATCGGCATCGAGCACCTGACGGCCATGGTGCACTTCGGCTGCACGTCCGAAGACATCAACAACCTCTCCTACGCGCTCGGCGTGAAGGGTGCTGTGGAGGACGTGTGGCTGCCGGCCGCACGCGCCCTCGTGGCCCAGATCAGCAAGATGGCCGAGGACAACCGCGCCGTCCCCATGCTGTCCCGCACCCACGGCCAGCCCGCCACCCCCACCACGCTGGGCAAGGAACTCGCCGTCATCGCGCACCGCCTCACTCGCCAGCTGGACCGCATCGCCAAGACCGAGTACCTCGGCAAGATCAACGGCGCCACCGGCACGTACGCCGCGCATGTGGCCTCGGTCCCGGGCGCCGACTGGCAGCAGATCTCCAAGTCCTTCGTCGAGGGACTGGGCCTCACCTGGAACCCGCTGACCACGCAGATCGAAAGCCACGACTGGCAGGCCGAGCTGTACGCCGATGTTGCGCGGTTCAACCGGATCCTGCACAACGTCTGCACGGACATCTGGAGCTACATCTCCATCGGCTACTTCGCACAGATCCCGGTGGCCGGCGCCACAGGCTCCTCCACGATGCCGCACAAGGTCAACCCGATCCGTTTTGAAAACGCCGAGGCCAACCTGGAGATTTCCTCCGGGCTCTTGGACGTGCTGGGCTCCACCCTGGTCACCTCCCGTTGGCAGCGGGACCTCACGGATTCCTCCAGCCAGCGCAATATCGGGGTGGCGTTCGGCCACTCGCTGCTGGCCATCTCCAACGTGGCCAAGGGCCTGGAGCGGCTGGACGTAGCGGAAAGCGTTCTCGCAGAAGACCTGGACACCAACTGGGAAGTCCTGGGCGAGGCCATCCAGATGGTTATGCGCGCCGAGGCGATTGCCGGAGTCGAGGGTATGGAGAACCCGTACGAACGGCTCAAGGACCTCACCCGCGGCCAGCGCGTCGACGCCGCACGGATGAAGGAGTTCGTCCAGGGCCTGGGCCTCTCTGCTGAGGCAGAGGCGCGGCTGCTGGCCCTGACGCCGGGCAAGTACACCGGCATCGCGGACCAGCTGGTGGACCACTTGAAGTAAAAGGACGACGGCGGTGCCGGGCTTCGCGGTCCGGCGCCGCTTCCTTCCCGGCCGGCCTTCAGGAAAGCGCCCGGGTCCTACCTTCCCGACGATGACAAGGACATGTAATCATGAGGCTGCTGCTCATCCGCCACGGCGAAACTCCCGGGAACGTGTTGGGGCAGCTGGACACCGCGCACCCCGGACCGGGGCTGACGCAGCTTGGAGAACGCCAGGCAGAAGCGTTGCCGAGGGCGCTCGTGAATGAGCCGATTAGTGCGTTGTACGCCTCAACGCTCCTGCGGACCCAGGTCACCGCTGCGCCGCTGGGGCGTGAGCTCGGCCTGGATGTGAAGGTGTTGGACGGGATCCATGAAATCGAGGCCGGCGCCCTTGAGAAGCTGACCGACCACGAGGCGCACCGGCGGTACATGACGACGGTCTTCGCCTGGAGCGATGGTGATTTCGACCGCCGGATGCCTGCAGGGCCCGACGGGCACGCGTTCTTTGAGCGCTACGACGCTGCCATCGCCAAGGTGGCCGCCGCTGCTGACGACGCCGGCGCCGTCGCCGTCGTTAGCCACGGCGCCGCCATCCGCGTCTGGGCGGGCCTGCGGGCGGACAACATCGACATGCAATTTGCGGCGAGGCACGTGCTCGCAAACACCGGCATCGTGGCCCTGGAAGGGGATCCCGACGCCGGCTGGACCCTCATCCACTGGGACGCGAGCCCGGTGGGCGGCCTGGCCCTGGCGGATCCGACCGCCGAAGATCCGATGGGCCGCTCCGCCGGATAGCCGTACTGCGGACCGGCTGACCGCTTTGGGTACCGGACCTGAGGTTGTGTCCCCTAAGTATTGTCTGGACAGCCTTGTCTGGACAGTGTTCTCTGGACGCTTACGCACGGGAAACACAGTGGTAACCCCGCGTCCTTACCGTTGATGTGCATAACCCTTCGGCGAATCGAGGCAGAGATGCAGACCAACCCCAGGCTCAACATCCGCAAAGTCAGCTGGTCCAACCCGGTGGGTGCCGACCTGCGGGCTGCCCAGCAGGCAGAGCTCGATGCGCGCTTTGGCCGCACAGATCACGAGCCCGGGCCGAAGCCGTCTGAAGTGGACACCGCTGTCTTCCTGGTGGCCTACGACAAGGGGTCGGGCCAGCCCGTAGGCTGCGGAGGCCTGCGGCTGCTGGATTCCTCCACCGCCGAAATCAAGCGCCTGTATGTTCTTCCGTACACCCGTGGCTCCGGCGTGGCCAGCTCCATCCTGGCGGCTCTCGAGGCGGAAGCGTACGCCCAGGGCATCACACGCATAACGGCAGAGGCAGGCTCGGCCCAACCCGACGGCAGGAACTTCTACGAGAACTCCGGCTTCGAACAGGTTCCGAACTTCGGTCCCTACATCGGCGTCGAACACTCCTACTGCTATGCCAAGTCCATCAACGCCCGCAGCGCGGCGCATACTGCCATGGCCTGACCCGGTCGGAGGCAGGGCCTATCCCGCTGGGGGGGCCGGCCTGCTTATCGTGCCTTTACCGTGCCGGTGTGCCTACCGGGCCGCGAGCCGGAGCAGCCGGTCGCGCAGCGGCTGTGCCCGTTCGGCGAGGGCCAGCCGCGTCATGGCAGAGGAGGCCACCCGCAGCAGCCGGGTCCGGAGCAGCCTCTGTCTGTTGTATTCCCTGAGGGCCTCGCCCACGGGCCTGGTGTTGAGGAGTTCGGCGAGCGTCACGGCGTCGACGAGCGCTTCGCACGCGCCGCGGCCCAGGTTGGGCGTCATCCCGTGCGCCGCGTCGCCTACGAGGACAGCCCCTGGCCGCACGAAGCTGCCGAGGTCCGGAGCTGTCCAGATCCGCTGCGCGAGCGTTGACTCCGGCGTGGCCTGCTCCAGCACGTTCCTGACGGCCGGAGCGCCGGCGTCGAACCGTTCCCGTGCACGCGCCAGCACTTCAGCGGCCCCGACACCTGCCGGCCCGAGTTCAGAGCGGAAGGAGGCATACCAGTACGTCCTGCCGCTGGAGGCCGGGGTGATGCCAAACAGCTGCCCGCGCCCCCAGTACTCACCGCCGGCGTTCGCCTCAACGGGCACGGGAAGAATACCGCGCAGTGCCACGTAGGGCGTCAGCCTGGCGTTGGCCTTCGGACCCCAGAATGCGCGGCGGACCACGCTGTGGACGCCGTCGGCGCCGACCAGCAGGCCGGCGGCCAGCGGTCCCGTGGCGGGGATGTCGTCCACCTTGCCCTCCGCCCGGCGCACGTTCCTGGGAACGGCGGCGCCAAGGAGCCTGATCAGGTCTGCCCGGGACACGCCCAACACGCCGCGGACTTCCGGTGAAACCCATGCGTCACCGGCGGCATCCCGCAAGGCCATCCCGCCGAAGGTGGCGCCGACCGCCCTGATCTCCGGAAGGATCCCGAGAACGGCCAACGAGCCTTGGGCCTCCGGCCACATGGCGAGGGAGGTTTCCACCGTCGGCAGGCCGGGCCGCTGCTCGTGGATGGTCACGTCGAAGCGGTCCCGGTCGAGCCCTGCCGCGAGTGCAAGGCCGGCAATGCCTCCGCCGATGATGGTTATGGCTTCCATGGGACCGATGTTAAGCCCGACGACGGCTGGCAACTCTTTGATCCGGCCCCGCCTGAGCGGTCAGCTAGGAACGGGCCTTTACCACGACCACCTCGAACGTCTTCGCGTTCGCGACCATGAACTTCGCGTTCACAGCGGCGAGCTTATCCCCGAACAGGGCCGCCGTCGTCGGAATGTTGAAGTTCTTGTTCTTGATGACCTCCCTGACGGTTCCTGAGAGCGCGCGGAAATCCACGGAGGCGCGGCTGATCTGGTTGGAGAAGTTCTGGACGGCCCAGATGGTGCTGTCCTTTACCACGATGCCGTCGACATTGGGGAGGGTCAGGCCCTTGATCTGGGCGCTCGCTCCGGTCCTGGGGTTGACGGTGTACAGGGCCTTGTTGCCGGAGTGGGCCACCACCAAGGTGCGATCATTCCGCGCACTGGCGATGCCGTTCAGGTTGAACTGATCAGCTGCGTCAGCTGCGGGCCCCGTCAGCTTCAGCGTCCGGACCTTGCCGAGATTCCCTTCGTCGCCAACGGGCACGAAGTAAAGCTCGGCCTGCCTGGAGTTGGTGAACCAGGCACCGCGGTCGGTGAGCGCGACGTCGTTGATGAACGCTGCCTTCGTCGTCAGCTGGATCGTCTTAACGGTCCTGCGGTCGTCCGTGTCATACACATAGGCCTTGCCGGACGCGCCCCCGGCCACGAAGAGGAGGTCATTTTCATTGTCCGCCTTCATCCCCACCGCAACCCTGCCGTCAGGCACATCGATGAACTTCTTGGCAGTTCCCTTGCGGATGTCACCGCGGAAAATGTCCCCCGTGGCGAGGTCACCCGCATAGAAAGTGCTGCCTTCACCGGCAGCAATGCCTTCGGCGCCCTTGGCGCCGGGAAGGACGATGACCGGGAGCCGGTCCTTGGAGTTGTCCTCGCTGGCCGATGCGGCCGGTGCGAGCGGAGCCGGGACGAGAAGAGCCGCGAGGGCGGCCAGGCCGGCGGCCGCACGACGGCGTGCGGAACCTGAATTTTTCGTACTGAGGCGCATGATGCTCTCCGGAACTGGGTGATTTTCCGTGCGAGCTGACCGTTGTACGGGAGCTCCGCACGTTGGTCCCTTCAGTGTAGATTCGGCCGATATGCCTGACCAGATGTGCCGGGAAACCGCCGTCCAGCGGCGCGGCACGTTCGTTCCCCAGATCGGAACGCCGGGGCAACGAGTCCGTAACACCGGCACGGCAGGATGCAACCATGAAGCCCAAAGCACCGCTCCCTGCCACGGCTGACCTGAGCTGCGAAGTCTGCGGGCAGATGCCCGAGCCTCCAAAGTCCCGCCTCACGGTGGCCAACGTTGCCGTGATGCTTCCCATCGAACTGCTGGTGCACGCTCTGGTGGTGCAGACGCACCTGCCCTATGTGGCGAAGGTGCTTGTCCTGACGCTCACGGCCACGGTCCTGGTGATCTGGGTGGCGGAACCGTCGGCGGCACGCATCCTGCGCCGCTGGCTCCACGCTCCGGCGCTGCGGCACCGGCGTCGGCTGGGCACCGCCCCCGCCCTGTGGCGGGCACGGACCATCCTGCGGGACCAGCCCGGTTCCCTGAAGAAAATCACCCGGTCACTGGAGTTGCTCGACACCAACATCCTGAGCATCCACGTCCACCCGGTGCGCGGCGGAGTGATGGATGAGTTCGTGCTGTCAGCCCCCGGTGAACTCAGCGAGCGCCAGCTGCTTGACGCACTGGCGGACGGAGGCGGCAGGCAGTCGCAGGTGTGGCCGACCACCGCCTTGGCGATGGCTGACGGCCAGACCAAAGCGCTGAGCCTGGCTGCCCGTATCGCGGCATCGCCCGACGAACTTCCGCTGGCCGTGGCGGAGCTGCTGTCCGCCCGGATACTTGATCCCGGGTCGGAAACCGCCCGGATTCCCGGGGAAACGAACGACGCCGGCACGCTCCTTAAGATCCCCACCGCCTGGCACGGCCCCATCACCTTCTACCGCCCCGGGGAACCGTTCACGCCCGCCGAATCCGCCCGGGCGCACAGGCTCGCCGAGCTCGCCGAGATCCTGGCCCACGTGCCCTCATCCACGACTGGACCGGATGCGGATCCGGTACCGGCGGAGTCATAACCCAAAACGGCAGTCACAATCGGTGATTAGCAGCCATCCGGCTCAACTTCGCCAAAACCCTTGACAGTGCGCCGGGTCACTTCTAACTTAGATTTTGGGATCCCAAAGCGGGATCCCAAAATCAGCGCAAGGCGCGTCCGGAATTGCCGCTACAGGCCCGCTTAAAGTTTTCCCCGCTCACCCGCGGCCGCTTATTCGAATCATCAAGACCCGTTTCCCTGTCCGTAAACTTCCCTGTAAAGGAGAAGCTGTGTCTATCCCCAATACCGAAACAGCGACTACAGAGGCTCAAGGCACCACAGAAGCCTCCGCTGGCCAGCTACCCGGCAAGGACGGCGTGCAACGGCGCACCACCGTCCGCTGGAAGCTCTTCCTGCTCCTACTGGTGCTTGTCGCCGTGAACTACATCGACCGCGGGTCGATTTCCGTGGCGCTTCCCATCATCCAGAAGGAATTCAACCTTGCACCGGAGCTGGTCGGCCTGCTCCTGTCCGCCTTCTTCTGGACATACGCCCTGATGCAGATTCCCGTTGGCTGGTTGATCGACAAGTTCGGCCCGCGCAAGGTCATGACCGCATCGTGCGTCGGCTGGGGCGCGGCGACGGCCGCCTCCGGCTTGGCCGGCGGATTCCTGAGCATGTTCATCGCCCGGATGGGCATCGGCGTCACCGAGGCCGGCGTCATGCCGGCCGGCGGAAAGCTCAATGCCATCTGGATGCACAAGTCCGAACGCGGCCGCGGTGCCACCATCCTGGATGCCGGCGCTCCACTGGGCGCAGGTCTCGGCGGCATCATCATCGCAGGCCTGATTGCCTCCACCGGCAGCTGGCGCATGGCCTTCATCATCGCCGGTGCCGCCACGGTCCTCATGGGACTGGCCGTGTGGTGGTACGTCAGGGACAACCCCCGCGAGCACCGCGGCGTCAACGATGCCGAGGCCAGCTACATCGAAGCCTCCCATGCAGCAGAGGATGCGGAGGCTGAGCTGGACGGCAGCAAGGGCAAGCGCGCCCTGCTTCCCTACCTGAAGTTCCGGTCCTTCTGGGCCATGTGCTTTGGCTGGCTCGGCTTCAACGGCGTCTTTTACGGCCTCCTGACCTGGGGTCCGCTCTATCTGGCGCAGGCCAAGGGCTTTGACCTGAAGACCATTGGCTGGTCCACGTTCGTGATCTTTGGCGCCGGCTTCGTCGGCGAAATCCTGGGCGGCAGCATCGCGGACAAGTGGCGGGCAGCCGGCGCCTCGGCCAACCGCGTCATGCGTACGCTGCTGGGCATTTCCAGTGCGGTGGTCATCGGCGGCCTGGTCGGAGTCACCGTGGTGCCCGACCCCACCACCGCCGTCGTCCTGCTCTCCCTGGTCATGTTCTTCCTCCGCTGGGTTGGCCTCTTCTGGAGCATTCCCTCCATCCTGGGCGGCAGGACCAACGCCGGCGTATTGGGCGGGGCGATGAACTTCAGCGGCAACATCTCCGGCTTTGTCACACCCATCGCCGTCGGCCTGATCGTCGGCGCCACCGGCTCCTACACCTGGGCGCTGCTGTACTTCGTGGGATCCGCCATCGTGATGGGAGTGTCCGTGCTGACCCTCAACTACAACAAGCGGCTTCCTGTCTAAGCTGGCTATCCAAAGCCAGCCACACAGCGCCTCCTCCCGCCGCCGGGAGTGCAAGCCATACAAGAATCCGAATGGAGCACCATGCTTACCGCAGAAGAGACCCAGGACAAGGAACGCCCCCTCCGCGAGGCTGTCCGGGACACCCTCCGCACCCGGATTTTTGAAGGGCACTACGCTCCCGGCACGCGGCTGGTGGAACGCGACCTCGCCGCGGAATTCAACGTGTCACGGCTCCCCGTCAGGGAAGCCCTGCGCATGCTCCGCCAGGAAGGCCTCATCAGCGACCGGGGAGCCCGCGGCGCGGAAGTCAGCACACTCAGCCCCAAGGACGTCGAGGACCTGTTCGATGTCCGGCAGTCCCTGGAGGTGTTGGCCTGCCGGCTGGCCGCCGTCCGCGCCACGCCGGAGGAGCTGTCCCGCCTCAAGGGCCTGCTCGATGAGGCGGAGCTTTGCCTCACCAAGGGTGCCGTGATGGAAGCCCACCGGGCCAACAGTGAATTCCACGATGCCATCACCGGCATCGCCGACAACAACTTCCTCAAATCCGCACTGGAACCCCTCCAGGGACGCATGCACTGGCTCTTCCGCCACGTCAGCGACCTGCCGGAGCTGATCCAGGAACACCGCGACCTCTACGATGCGATCGCCAGCGGCGACCCGGACCGGGCGGCCGCACAGTCGGCGTCGCACATCGGCAAGTACCGTGAGCAGTTCCCCGAGGACTTCCAGAAAACCGAACCCACGCTGCATCGGAAGAAGAAATGAAACTGCTCGTCATCAACCCCAACATCAGCGACGACGTCACTGCCCTCATCGAGTCCGAGGCCCTGCGCTCCGCAGCCGCGGGCACGGAACTGGTGGTCCGCACGGCCGGCCACGGCGTGGAGTACATCGAAACCCGTTTTGAGTCCCTCATCGCGGCAGGCGCTGCCGCGGAGATCATTGCCGAGTACGGCACTGCCGTCGACTGCCCTGCTATCCACGCCGCTCCTGTCGACGCCGTCATAGTGGCCGCCTTCGGCGACCCCGGCATGCCGGCGCTGAAGGAACTCACAGACGTGCCGGTCATCGGCATCACGGAGGCGGCGCTCTGCGCGGCCGCCCTGCAGGGGCACCGCTTCTCCATCATCGCCATCTCGGACCGGATCCGGCCGTGGTACCTGGACTGCGTGGAGCGGTTCGGCCTTGCCGGCCGGCTGGCCTCCATCCGCTCGATCAATGAATCCCTGAATGCCATCGGCTCCGTGCAGCAGGACTTCAAGGAAACCCTGCTGGCACTCAGCCGGCAGGCCGTCACAGAGGATGGGGCCGACGTCGTCATCCTGGCGGGTGCGCCCCTCGCCGGGCTTGCCCGCGACCTTCGGGGTCAGATTCCTGTCCCCGTGGTGGACGGCATTTCGGCCGGCATCCGCATGGCGGAGGCCGTAGTGGGGCTCCAGTCCGGGCCGCACCGCGCCGGCGCCTTCGCTCCGCCGCCGGTCAAGGCCCGCAAGGGACTTTCCGAGAACCTCGACGCCGCCCTGGCGAAAGCCCAGACGGCAGCGTATGCCGCCCGCCCGGCAGCTCCGGCGCCGGTCAACTAGTCCAACCCGCTTCCCCGATAAGGAGGACAATGAT
This sequence comes from Arthrobacter sp. NPDC093139, assembly GCF_044754165.1. Classification (NCBI taxonomy): domain Bacteria; kingdom Bacillati; phylum Actinomycetota; class Actinomycetes; order Micrococcales; family Micrococcaceae; genus Arthrobacter; species Arthrobacter sp. NPDC093139. The sequence continues at coordinate 15,424 of NZ_JBIVOO010000012.1, read as the reverse complement.
GTCCCACACGCCAGAACTCGTGGTCGCCAACGGCACCGTGGTCAACAGCTTCGGCCGCCAAAACGCCCACATCGTCATCCGCGACGGCAAAATTATCCGGCTGGTCGCAGCCTCTGAGCCGGTGCCCGAGGCCGAAAGCACCATCGACGCCGCCGGCCGCCTCGTGATCCCCGGCGGCGTCGACGGCCACTGCCACGTGGCACAGGTGACCGGACGCTTCCGCACCCTGGACGACTACAAAACCACCTCCACCGCAGCGCTGTGGGGCGGCACCACCACGATCATCGACTTCGGCATCCCCCGCGACGCCCGGGAAACCCCGCTGGCGGCCGTGTTGAACAAAAAGGAACTGGCCCGGGAATCGCGCTGCGACGTCGCACTCCACGGTTCGGTGGTCAGCTGGGATGAGACCGTGCCGTGGCAGCTGGAACAGCTGGCCGCCGAGGGCGTGCGGTCGGTCAAGATGTACACGACCAACCGCGGCACCACCATGGCCGACGGGGACACCATCCTGAAGGTCATGCGCGAGATGGTGAGGCTGGACGGCCTCACCTACATCCACGCTGAACACGACCCCATCATCGCGGACTGCACCGCACAGCACGCCGATGACGGCCGGATCGGCATCGAACATCTGCACCGGACCCGCCCGGAGCTGGCCGAGGAAATCTCGGTCAAGGAAACGCTGGCCATGGCCGAATACACCAGGGCTCCCGTGTACTTTGTCCACCAGTCAACCCCCGGCGCCGTGGACCTGGTCACCGAGGCACGCAGCAGCGGCCAGGAGGCGTACTCCGAGACGTGCCCCCACTACCTCAGCCTCGATGATTCCGTCTACGGTTCGGCCTTCCCCGAATGGTATGCCTGCTGCCCGCCGATGCGGAGCGCCGAAACCGTTGCCGCCCTCAAGGAGCGCCTTGCCGACGGCGCCATCCACACCGTCTCCTCGGACCACTCCTGCTACGACCTCTCGCAGAAGCGCGAACGCACCGACGACATCCGGGCCATGCCGCACGGCCTGCCCGGCGTGGAAACGCGGATGCCGGTCACGTTCACGGCCATGATGGAATCCCCCCGCAACACGGTGGAGGACTTCGTTGAGGTCTTCTCCGCCGGGCCCGCCCGGATCAACGCGGTTCCGGGCAAGGGGACCATCGCCGAGGGCTTCGACGCCGACCTCGTGATCTTCGATCCCGCCGAGGAACGCACGGTCGACGGCGGGAGCCTCCACATGGGCACAGACTTCTCCCCGTTCGACGGCGTCCGGCTGACCGGCTGGCCCGGCGTCGTGGTTTCCGCCGGGCGCGTGGTGGTGGACGCCGGCAGCTTCCACGATCCCGGCCCGGTGGGCCGCTTCGTGGCCCGCAACGGCTTCCGCGAACACACAGCAGCACCGGCCACGCCGGCGACCGTCCCCGCAACGTCTTAGGAGCACCCATGCCTTCCGCACCACGCAAGACCCGCATCGGCATGATCGTGCCGTCTTCCAACACTTGTCTTGAACCGCAGAGCTACCGCATCCTGGGTGACCGGGACGACGTCACCATCCACTTCACCCGGATCCCCGTGACCCGGATAGCCTTGGACGACTCCTCAGATAAGCAGTTCGATCCGGCCGTCATGCGTGATGCGGCCGGGCTCCTCGCGACGGCGGACGTGGACGTCATTGCCTGGAACGGCACCTCGGGGTCCTGGCTCGGAGCGGACCACGACCGCGAGCTGGTACGGGAGATCTCCGAGGCCACTGGCATCCCGGCCACGACGTCCACACTTGCCTATCTGGAGGCGTTCCGGTCGTTCGGCACGGAGCGGATCGGGCTGTTCACGCCGTACACGGAGGACGTGAACCTTGCCGTCATCACCTCCTATGAGCGGGACGGCATCAAAACGGTGGGCCACCGCGGCCTGGGCCTGAGCGACAACGAGTCCTTCGGCCGGGTCAGCGACGAGGAGATGCGCCCCGGTTCACTGGAACTGGCGGCAGCGGCGCCGGACGCCCTGGTCTACCTGTGCACCAACCTGTACGGTGCCAACATCGCGGCCGAAGTCGAAGCCGAAACCGGTGTTCCCGTACTGGATTCCGTGGCTGTGACCCTGTGGCACTGCCTCAAACTTGCCGGGTCCCCCTTGCTCGCACCAAGGTGGGGCAGGCTGCTCGCGGACTGACACCAGCCCGCCGATAGACAGCAGTCCGGACAAGATAGACGGCGGCGGGACGCCCACTGGGAGCGGCCCACCGCCGTCGACACTTAGACCCGTGCGCTACATGCGGATCCTGAGTGCACCCGGCTCCAAGCGGATGGCCATGTGTTTACCGGCGCCGACGTGGTCACCGTCGAGCTGGAACTCCTGCGCATGCTCCAGGGTGACCTCTGCGCTCTTGCCCTGGAAGTACTCCGCTGATTGCCGCTTGTTCTTCCTGCGGCCGAAAATACCGGCGATGACACCCAGCCAGCCGAACCTGCCGCGCGGGGCCAGGACCAGCAGGTCAAGGAGGCCGTCGTCGATCTTCGCCTCAGGGAAAATCTCTATTCCTCCCATGAGCCGGCCGCAGTTGCCAATCATCACACTGCGGATCCGGCGCTTGACCGGGTGCTTGCCCTCCATACGAACGGTGGCCCTGACGGGCTTGCCGGGCAGCTTGCGGATACCCGCTTCGACGTAAGCGAGCCAGCCCATCCGGTCCTTGAGGACATCCACTGTGTCCGCCATGATTGCGGCGTCGTAGCCCACTCCGGCCATCACCAGGAACACGTTCTCGTCCTCGGAGTGGTCGAAGCTGCACCTGACCACGTCCACGGTGCGTTCCGTGCCATTCAGCACGTCATACGCTGCAGAGACGGGGTCACTGACGTCCACGCCGAGGTTGCGGGCCAGCAGGTTGCCGGTTCCGAGCGGCACCAGCCCCAGCGGAGTGTCAGTTCCTGCGAGCACCTCCGCCACACAGCGCACGGTGCCGTCGCCGCCGGCGGCGATAACGACGTCGACCCCGGCCTCCACCGCCTGGCGAGCCTGGCCAGTGCCCGGATCCTCAACGGTGGTTTCCAGCCACAACGGTTCAGCCCAGCCCTGCGTGTCGCACAGCCGGATCAGCGCGGCGCGGAGGTCTGCGCCAGCAGCGACCTTGGCGGGATTGATGACCACGGCGGCCCGTTGCGGCGGGGAGGCGATGTTCGCTGGCATGATGTCCTTCGACTGATGAGGGCGGCAAAGCCGCGGAACTCAAATGGTAGCCGGGTTCCCTGGATTTACGCAGCATGCTTCGTAAATCCTGCCGCCACGAGCACCACGTTTTCTTCACCGGACGGGCGCCCGACGGGTGCACTCAGTGAGGGCGCGCTCCTACAGCGCCTTGACGGCACCCAGCACCTTCGTGAGCGACTCTTTGGCATCGCCGAACAGCAGGGTGGTCTGCGGCTCGTACATGAGATCGTTTTCGATCCCAGCGAAGCCCGGGCGCAGCGAGCGCTTGAGGAACACCACCTGCCGCGCGTCGGCCACCTCGAGGATGGGCATGCCGTAGATCGGCGAACCGGCGGACGTCTTGGCCGCGGGATTGACGACGTCGTTCGCTCCGACAACCAGCGCTACGTCGGCGGTCCGGAACTCGGAGTTGATTTCACCCATCTCCTTGAGCGACTCGTAGGGCACATTGGCCTCGGCCAGCAGCACGTTCATGTGCCCCGGCATGCGCCCGGCCACGGGGTGGATGGCGAAGTCCACGCTGATGCCGCGGGACTCCAGGGCCAGGGCGAGCTCCGCGGCGGTGTGCTGTCCCTGCGCCACCGCGAGGCCGTACCCGGGCACGATGATCACCCGCTGCGCATAACCCAGGAGCACCGCCACGTCCTCCGCGCTGGAGGAGCGCACGGGGCGGTCGCTGACCGCCGTCGATCCCGCCGTCGAACCTCCCCGGAACGCCCCGAAGAGTATGCCGGCAACGCTGCGGCCCATGGCCGCCGCCATGGCCCGGGTGAGAATGGTGCCCGACGCTCCCACCAGCGTGCCCGCCACCACCAAGAGCACATTTCCCAGCACCAGGCCAGAGGCCGCGACAGCGAGGCCGGTGAAGGCGTTGAGCAGGGAAATGACGATCGGTACGTCCGCGCCGCCGACCGGCAGGACCAGCAGCACGCCGGCCACCAGGCCGAGCAGCAGGAGCACCAGCGCGAGCGCCAGCGACCCACCCAGAACGACGGCGGCCCCGGCCCCTACCGCCGCCAGCAGCACCGCGCCCATCACGGCCGGCAGACCCGGGAACACCACCGGACGGGTGGTCATCAGCTCCTGCAGTTTGGCGAACGTGACGCCGGAACCGGAGAAGGAGACGGCACCTACGAGCAGGGTAAAGACGACGGCGACGCGCATCCAGGAGTCCTCGGCGTGGGGCAGTTCGAGCAGCGCCACCAACGCGGCCGCACCGCCGCCCACACCGTTGAAGAGCGCCACCAGCTGCGGCATCTGGGTCATCTTGACGCGGCGGGCGACTGGAGCTGCCACGCCGGACCCCACGGCGATGGCGCCCACGATCCACGGGATGTTGTCCAGCCGGACGGAAAAGAAGACCGTCACGACGGCGACCAGCGCACCAAAGGCGCCGATGAGGTTGCCGCGGCGTGCCGTGCGCGGCGAGTTCAGGCCTTTGAGGGCGAGGATAAAAAACACGGCCGCCACGAGGTAGAGCAGCGACGTCAGCGTGGGGTCAAGGAGTGTCATTTAACGCTCTCCTGTCCTTCGCGGGACTGGTCTTCGCGGGGCGCGCCTTTGCGGAATGTTCCTGGCTGATTTTCCGTCTTGCCCGAACGCCCCCGGAACATTTCCAGCATCCGGTCCGTCACCACGAAGCCGCCGACCAGGTTTGCGGTGGCGAGAACGACTGCGAGGAGTGCGACGGCGAGCACCCACGGGTGTGCTGCCTGGCCCGCAACAATGATGGCGCCCACCAGGATGATGCCGTGGATGGCGTTGGCGCCGGACATCAGCGGGGTGTGCAGCGTGCTGGAGACTTTGGAAACCACTTCAAAGCCCACGAAGACCGCCAGCACGGTGATCGTCAGCAGGCTGATGCCGTCCATCAGACCACCCCCTCGTTCTCGGACGCCTTCTCGTTTTCTGCCGCGAGCGCGGCGAGCGCCTCCGCCGTGGGTGGATGCCGCACCACGCCCTCGTGCGTCAGGCAGGCGCCGGCAATCACATCGTCGTCGAAATCCGGCGCCACTGTGCCGCCCCGGGTCATCAGGGCCAGCAGGTTGGCCACGTTCTTTGCGTACAGCCGGGAGGCGTCAGTGGGCATGGCGGACGGCGCGTCCTTCAGGCCGACGACGGTGACGGCGCCCCGGCCGTCGGCGGTTGGGAACTGGACGTCCCGTCCCGGCAGGGAACCCTCCACGTTGCCGCCGGACTCCGCGGCGAGGTCGACGACGACAGACCCCGGGCGCATAGCCTCCACCATGTCCCGGGTTACCAGGAGCGGTGCCCGCCGTCCGGGGACGGCCGCCGTCGTGATCAGCACGTCCGCCTCGGCGACGTGCGGCGCCAGCAGCCGGCGCTGCAGGGCCCCGCGGTCGGCGCTGAGCTCGCGTGCGTACCCGCCCGACGCCTCCGCCGTCTCAAGGTCCAGTTTGATGAACGTGCCGCCCATCGAGGTGACTTCCTCCGCAGAGGAGGGACGGATGTCGTTGGCCGAAACACGCGCGCCGAGCCTCTTCGCCGTGCCGATGGCCTGCAGCCCGGCCACGCCGACGCCGAGGACCAGGACCCGCGCGGGCGGGACGGTTCCGGCGGCAGTCATATAGAGGGGAAAGAAGCGGGGCAGCCGGATGGCCGCCTCCAGCACGCAGCGGTAGCCGGCCACAAGCGCCTGGGAGGACAAGGCGTCCATGGACTGCGCGCGCGAGATCCGCGGGACAAGCTCCAGGGCGAACGATGTGACGCCTCCGTCGGCGAGTTCCCTCACGGTGGCGAGTTCGGACGACGGCGACGCCAGTCCCACGGTGACGGCCCCGCGGCGCAAGGCTGCCGCCGTCGGAAGTTCGAGCGGACGGACATGGGCGTACACATCGAGTTCCCCGAGGTCCAGGTCCTGAACCACCAGGGCACCGGCCTGCAGGTAGTCGTCGTCACCGTGCCCCGCGAAGACCCCCGCCCGGGACTCGACCAGCACCTCCAGCCCCAGTCCGGCCAGCTGTTTCACGGTCTCTGGCGTCGCGGCGACCCGCCGTTCGCCTTCCCTGCGCTCCCGCGCGATGCCCAGCTTCACCCGCCACTTCCTTCCAACGGGTGCAGCGGCGCTTCCCGCTCCTCGGGGTCCCCGCCCGGGGCAGGATTCACGGAGCGGCGCTGCTGCACGTAGTTGGCTAGAGTCTATGGCCCCGGGACGCCGGGCGGTACGTCATTCATGGGGGCAAATTTCAGCGGGAGCGGCCGGTTTGCCGCCACGTGCGCGCTACCGTCCGGCCGAGAAGTCGGCCGAGATTTTTTCAGCCGTCGCCACTGTTTCCTTGCGGACCGAATCCAGGTACCCCTCGGGATCCGGCTTGGCCGCCACGGACTGGGCCTGCAGCGAAACGTTGACGGCCGCCACCACCTTCGTGCCGTGATAGACGGGCGCGGCGACGGACATCAGCCCCAGTTCGAGCTCCTGGTCCAGCAGGCACCAGCCCTGGGCCCGTACCGTGTCGAGGACGGCCAAAAGCTCCTTCACGGTGCCGACCGCCCGGGGCGTGAGCGGCTTGACCTCCGCCGCGGCCAGGTATTGCTTGAGCTGCTCCGGCGGGAGGCCTGCGAGAAGCACCCTGCCCATCGAGGTGGCGTAGGCGGGGAACCTCGTGCCCACAGTGATGCCGATGGTCATGATCCGGCGGGTCGTCACCCGTGCGATGTAGGCGATGTCGGTCCCGTCCAAAACGGCCGCCGACGTGGACTCACCGAGCTTCACGGACAGCTCCTCGAGGTGCGGCTGCGCCAGCTGCGGAAGGGACAGGCCCGACAGGTAGGCGTAGCCGAGCTGCAGCACCTGGGCGGTCAGTGCAAAGGTCTTCCCGTCGGTGCGGACGTAGCCGAGCTCCACCAGAGTGTGCAGGAAACGGCGTGCAGTCGCCCGGGTGAGGTCGGTGCGGGCGGCCACCTCCGTGAGGGTCATTTCGGAGTGGTCGCTGTCGAATGCCCGGATCACGGCAAGCCCGCGTGCCAGCGACTGCACGTACTGGTCACTCGCCGCCGGTGCCGCTCCGGCCTTCGGCGTGCGGTTTGCCCCCGGCGCGGTGCCTGCTGCTGCGTCGCTCATGGTTACCAATCCTATTGGCGCGAACGAACACTTAAGCGCCCACCCCCGTGCCCATGCGCGAACTGGCAGGTGATGCCCGCAAAATGCGGATTTGAAGGCATTTGCTGCCAGTTCGTGCGGGAAGGGGGAGGCGGGTGGTCTGGTTAGCGGTCGACGGCGGGGGCTGCTGTGAGGGGGACGGGCACCAGGGCCTGCAGTTCCTCGAGGGTGCAGCCGAAGGTTTCGCGGACCTGCACGCCGTCGGGGCCGGTCAGGAAAACTGCTTTGTCGGTGTAGACGCGCGTCACGCAGCCCACGCCGGTGAGCGGATAGGTGCAGGCTTCGACGATCTTGGAGGCGCCGTCGCGCGTCAGGAGCGTCATCATCACGAACACGTCCTTGGCTCCGGTGGCCAGGTCCATTGCCCCGCCCACAGCAGGGATGGCGTCCGGGGCTCCGGTGTGCCAGTTGGCGAGGTCACCGCCAGCGGAGACCTGGAAGGCGCCCAGCACGCAGATGTCCAGGTGCCCGCCGCGCATGATCGCGAACGAATCGGCGTGGTGGAAGTAGGACGCGCCCGGCAGCTCGGTTACGGGGATCTTGCCGGCATTGATCAGGTCGCCGTCGATCTGATCCCCTTCAGCGACAGGGCCCATGCCCAGCATGCCGTTCTCGGTGTGGAGCGTGATGTTCTGCTCGGGCTGGAGGTAGTTCGACACCAGCGTGGGCTGGCCAATGCCCAGGTTCACGAAAGAGCCAGGGGCGATGTCGCGGGCCACCAGCCGGGCAAGGTCGTCCCGGCCCAGGGACATTTCGCTGGTCTGGATCGGTGCTGTCTGGATGCTCACGTCAGGCCACCTTAACGATGCTGTTGACGTAAATGCCGGGGGTCACGACGTTCTCCGGGTCCAGCCCGCCGGTGGGCACGAGCTCGGCCACCTGGGCGATGGTGTGCTTCGCCGCGGCGGCCATGATGGGGCCGAAGTTCCGGGCGGTCTTGCGGTACACCAGGTTCCCCACGCCGTCGGCCTTGAGCGCCTTGATCAGCGCGACATCGGCATGGATCGGGGTCTCAAAAACCTGCCCGCGGCCGTCGATGATCCGGGTCTCCTTGCCCTCGGCGAGCATGGTGCCGTAGCCGGTGGGAGTGAAAAAGCCGCCGATGCCGGCGCCGGCCGCCCTGATGCGTTCAGCGAGGTTGCCCTGCGGCACGAGTTCCAGCTCGATCTGCCCGGCCTTGTACCTGGCGTCAAAGTGCCAGGAATCGGACTGACGCGGGAAGGAGCAGATCATCTTGCGGACCCGGCCTTCCTTGATGAGCAGCGCCAGGCCCTGGTCGCCCTGGCCCGCGTTGTTGTTCACCACGGTCAGCTCGGTGGCGCCGCTGTCCAGCAGCGCGTCGATCAGTTCGAACGGCTGCCCGGCGTTACCGAACCCGCCGATCATCACGGTAGAGCCGTCCTTGACGGCCCCGACGGCCTCGTGGACCGTATCTACGAAGTTCACCATGGCTCAGCCCTTTCCGGCAGTCACGTTTTCCAGGACCACGGCCAGGCCTTGGCCGACGCCGATGCAGATCGCGGCGACGCCCCAGCGCTCACGGGAGGCCTGCAGGCTGCGGGCCAGCGTGCCCAAGATCCTGGTCCCGGACGCGCCCAGCGGGTGGCCCATGGCGATCGCGCCCCCGTGCCGGTTCACGATCGAGGAGTCGATGCCCCAGGCATTGATGCACGCCAGGGACTGGGCGGCGAACGCTTCGTTAAGTTCGACGGCGCCCACCTGGTCCCAGCCGATGCCCGCCTTCGCGAGGGCCTTATTGGCCGCTTCCACTGGGGCGTAGCCGAAGTACTGGGGGTCGTTGGCGTGTGCGCCCCGGCCCGCGATCCGGCTAAGCGGCTCCATGCCCAGCAGCCCGGCGGCACTCTCGGACCCAATCCAGGCCGCGGACGCGCCGTCGGACAGCGGCGACGCGTTGCCCGCGGTGACCGTGCCACCCTCAGGCCCGCCGTTCTCGGTCCGGAACACGGTCTTCAGCCCGGCGAGCTTCTCCGCAGTTGAGCCGGGCCGGATGCCCTCATCGCGCACGAGGTCCGTCCCCGGAACCGGCGCGACGAGGTTGTCGTAGAATCCCTCGTCCCACGCTGCGGCGGACAGGTTGTGGGAGTTCGCGGCGAACTCGTCCTGCTGCGCCCGGGTCACCTTGTACTTCTCGCGCAGCCGTTCGGTGGCCTCGCCCAGGGAGATGGTCCACTCCTTCGGCATGGCCTTGTTCACCAGGCGCCAGCCCAGCGTGGTGGAGGCCAGGGTCATGTCCCCGGCCGGGTAGGGCTTCTCTGTCTTGGGCAGCACCCACGGGGCACGGGACATCGACTCGGCCCCGCCCACCAGCATCAGCTCGGCGTCGCCGGCGTTGATCTGCCGGGAGGCGATGATCGCCGCGTCCAGGGACGAGCCGCAGAGCCGGTTGACGGTGGTCCCGGGGATCGACACCGGCAGCCCTGCCAGCAGGGTTCCCATCCGGGCGATGTTGCGGTTCTCCTCGCCCGCGCCGTTGGCGTTGCCGAAAACGACCTCGTCGATCCGCTCGGGGTCCAAACCGGGAGCACGCGTTACGGATTCCCTGATCACGTGGGCGGCGAGGTCGTCCGGACGGACGCCGGCAAGGCCGGAGCCGAACTTTCCAAAAGGAGTGCGTACGGCGTCGTACACAAAAGCCTGGTTCATGAATTGCTGTCCATTTCGGTGTTGTCCATTGGTGTGTTGTCCATTTCAGCGTTCTCCATTGCATGGAAAACCTGCTGCGCTGTCTTGAAGGCAGTGTTGGCGAGGCAGCTCAGTGGGTTCTCCGGACTGGCCGCCTTGGCCCGCAGGCTCGAGGCACTGGACCTGCCGGTGCAGACCGGCGGTGCGGCCGGAACGTCCAGGTGAAATCGCCTTCGTGTTCATGCATGCGGGGGGAGCGGGACGGCACAACGCCATCGCCGATCAGTCCCACGAGGTAGGACTCAGTTCGATTGCTCATGCGTGCGGCTCCTTTGACAACGGCACACGGCCTGCAGGGAGCAGGACACGCCGGCTAACCAGGTGATAGGAATTACGGTACAGCAGAAGTTCACATCATGCACCATTGTTCTACATACGAACACAAATGAGCAGGCAAGTCAGCGCTGCGGCAGGGGAACCAGCGCCACGAGGGCTTCCAAGGTGAGGCGGAACACCGGAACAGCGGTGGCGAGCGCACTCTCCAGCGCCGTCCTCACCCCGGTCTTCCTGCTCAGCCTCGAGTCGGGCACCGTGCCGCTGATATTCCTGGCGGCCATCGGCTTCTTCTCCTGCGGCTACGCGGCCTCGAACGCGGTCTGGCCGTCCTTCTACGCCGAGATGTTCAGCACAAAGGTCCGGTTCTCCGGCCTGGCCATCGGCACCCAGCTGGGCTTCCTGATGGCAGGCTTCGCACCGGCGCAGGTACGTCCCGCCGTCGTGACCCCGTTTGCCTGCCAAACGCCCCATGACACGGCGAGTCCCCCGTCTATTCGGCGGGCTTAGCTTCAAAGAAGGTCACGACGGCGACCCCGTTGCCAGCACCTCTGCCAGATCGAAGTTCACCGGCTCCTCCAGCTGCTCATACGTGCACGACTCCGGGTCGCGGTCCGGGCGCCAGCGGACAAACTGCGCCGTGTGCCGGAACCGCTCGCCCTCCATATGGTCGTACTTCACTTCCAGCACCCGCTCCGGGCGCAGCGGGGTGAAGGACAGGTCCTTTCCCGCGCTCCAACGGCTGCCCTCGGCATTGCGCGGCGTGCGGGTCCCTTCCTCCTGCTTGGCCCAGGCCCACGGGTGGTGGTCAAAGTCCGTGACCAGCGGCTGCAGCTCCTCGAAAAGCTCCTTCCGCCGCTGCATGGGAAAGGCGCCGACCACCCCTACGCTGGCCAATTCGCCGTCGGGCCTGTACAGGCCCAGCAGCAGGGATCCGATGGCAGCCGGGCCGCTCTTGTGCAGCCGGTACCCGGCCAGGACGCAGTCGGCCGTGCGTTCATGCTTGACCTTGAACATGACCCGCTTGTCCGGCTGGTACACGCCATTGAGGGGTTTCGCGATGATCCCGTCGAGTCCTGCGCCCTCAAACTGGTGGAACCATTTTCCGGCCAGCTCCCGGTCCTGCGTGGCGGCAGTCAGGTGGACCGGGGCGCTGGCGGCGGTGAAGACTTCCTCCAGGGCTGCGCGGCGCTCCGCGAAGGGCCTGCCGCTGAAGTCCTCATCGCCCAGTGCCAGCAGATCAAAGGCCACGAACTTGGCGGGCGTCTGCTGGGACAACAGTTTCACGCGGCTCGCGGCCGGGTGGATCCGCTGCTGCAGGGCGTCGAAGTCGAGCCGGTCCCCGGAAGCCCCCACCAGCACGATCTCGCCATCGAGCACGCATTTTGGCGGCAGGTTCGCCTTCAGCGCTTCCACGAGCTCGGGGAAGTAGCGCGTCATCGGCTTTTCGTTGCGGCTGCCGATCTCCACGTCGTCGCCGTCGCGGAAGATGATGGACCGGAACCCGTCCCACTTCGGCTCGTAGCTCATGGCCCCGTCCGGGATGGTGGCCACCGATTTGGCGAGCATCGGAGAAACGGGAGGCATGACCGGCAGCTGCATAGGCCCCATTCTTACCCGCGGCCCGCTCCCACGCCACCCCCTCCGTGGCAAGCGGCCGGTTGCCTATGGGCAACGACAGATGGCAAGGCCTACTCCGGATCAGCCGATGTCCACCCGAAGTTCCACGGGGACGGCACGTCTCACTGCATCGTCAACGGGGCAGTGGGCCACGCCCCAGCTGATGATCCCGCGCAGTGTCTCCGCGTCAACGCCGGCGGCGGCTGCCCGAACGGCAACCCCGGCGCGGATCGGCCCCGCAGGGATGTCTGCTGCAATCCCTAGGATGCCCCGGTCGTCAGACTCGCTGTCCACCGTGACCTCCAGCCGGTCCAGGGTGATCCCCGATTCTGCTGCTCGCATGGCAATGAGCGTGGCCACGCAAGACGCGTAGGCCGCGCGGAAAAGCCAGCCCGGGGACGGCGCGGTCCCGCCACCGCCCACGCCTGCGACCATGTCCGTCACGGTGGAGGAGCCGTCTACGCCGGTTATGTTTATCCGGAGGCCGTTTTCAACCACAGCCGTGGCAGCACTGTCCCGGTACCGCGCCTCTTCGGGGTTGGCGGTGAGATATTCGCGCGCAGCCGCTATGGCGGTGGCTATTTTGTCCTGTCCCACGGGTAGCGCCTCCGTTTGCTCCTCGCGCCGCCGTTCAGCGGACGGCCGTGTATTGACGTGTGCTCCTGCCCGATAGGTTAGGGCTGAATCGGGAGCGGGGCCAGAGGCGGCCCTCGACACTGGCAACGGCCGCCGGTAGACATTAACGATGGCAGCCATCGGTTTTCACGCATCGCATGAACAGATCAGCCCGGGACAGCTCCTGAAGGATGTCCAGCACGCAGAGGAGGCCGGCTTCGACGCCGCCATGTGCTCGGACCACATCGAACCCTGGTCCGCGCGGCAGGGGCATTCCGGATTCGCCTGGTCCTGGCTGGGGGCGGCGCTGGCAACTACGAGGATGCGGTTCGGAGTGGTGAACGCACCGGGCCAGCGCTACCACCCCGCCATCATCGCCCACGCCTCAGCCACGCTGGCCTCGATGTTCCCGGAGCGGTTCTGGGTGGCTCTGGGCAGCGGAGAGAACATGAACGAGCACATCACCGGGGACCCATGGCCGCTGAAGGAGACCCGCCAGCAGCGGCTGGAAGAGTGTGTCAGCGTAATCCGTCGCCTGCACGCCGGCGAGGAGGTCACGCACCATGGGCTGGTCACGGTGGAACAGGCACGGATCTGGGATGTCCCGGACCCCGCGCCGCAGCTCATCGCCCCTGCCATCAGCGTGGAGACCGCCCGACGCTCCGCCGCCTGGGCGGACGGGCTGGTCACCGTGAACCAGCCCCATGACAAGCTCCGCGAGATGCTCAGCGCGTACCGGGACCACGGCGGCCGGGGCAAAGCGATCCTGCAGATCCACCTGTCCTGGGCCCCCACAGAGGAGGAAGCCGTGGCCATTGCCGGGGACCAGTGGCGGTCCAACGTCTTTGCCCCGCCCATCCCCTGGGATTTGCCGACCGCCGCCCATTTCGACGGGGTCAGCGCAGAGGTGGGCGAGGAACAGCTCCGCAAATCGGTGAACATCTCCGCCAGCCTGGACCAGCATGCCGAGTGGCTCGGGGAATACGCGGACCTCGGTTTCGACGAGCTGTATCTCCACTTCGTGGGACAGCAGCAGGCCCCGTTCATCGATGCGTTCGCCGGAAAGGTGTTGCCCCAGCTGCGGGAGGTGCGCGCCGCATGAAAATCGCAGCGACTTCGGACCTGTGGTGGAAGAACGCCGTCATTTACTGCCTCGACGTCGAGACCTTTTTCGACGACGACGGTGACGGCACCGGCGATTTCGCCGGACTCACCCAGCGTGTGGACTACCTCGCGGCGCTGGGGGTGAGCTGCATCTGGCTCATGCCGTTCTACCCGTCGCCGGACCGGGACGACGGCTACGACGTCACAGATTTTTTCAGCGTGGACAGCCGGCTGGGTACCATGGGCGATCTGGTGGAGTTCATCCGCACGGCGAAGGACCGCGGCATCCGGGTGATCGCGGACTTCGTGGTCAACCACACCTCGAACCAGCATCCGTGGTTCCTGGAAGCCAGGAAGTCCGTGGACAACCCGTACCGCGACTTTTATGTGTGGCGCAAGGACACCCCGCCGGATACCTCCTCGGAAGTGGTGTTCCCGGGGGAACAGACGTCCATCTGGACCCAGGATGACGCCACCGGCGAGTGGTATCTGCACATGTTTAACGAGCACCAGCCGGACCTCAACGTCACCAACCCCAAGGTCCGAAATGAGATAGCCAAGGCCATGGGCCTGTGGCTGGAGCTGGGCTTGGAGGGTTTCCGGCTCGATGCCGTGCCGTTCTTCCTGGAAACCCGCGGGCAGCCCAAAGATGAGGCCGCCAACATCGATCCGCACGACTACCTGGCCGCCCTGCGCAGTTTCCTCGACCGGCGCAAGGGCAGCGCGGTGCTGCTGGGCGAGGTGAACCTGCCGTACAAGGAGCAACTGGAATACTTCGGCGGGGCCGAGGGCAACGAGCTGAACATGCAGTTCGACTTCATGTCCATGCAGCACCTCTACCTTTCGCTGGCCCGGAAGGATGCCCGGCCGCTGGCGGAGACGCTGAAGGCCCGGCCGCCGCTGAATCCGGACAACCAGTGGGCCATGTTTGTCCGCAACCATGACGAGCTGACCCTGGACAAGCTCAGTGACGGCGAGCGGGAGGAGGTCTTTGCCGCGTTCGGCCCGGAGAAGAACATGCAGGTATACGGCCGGGGCCTGCGGCGCAGGTTGCCGCCGATGCTGGGCGGCGATGCCGGCCGGATCCGGATGGTCTACTCGCTGATGTTCTCGCTGCCGGGCACGCCCGTGCTGTACTACGGCGAAGAAATCGGGATGGGTGAGGACCTGCGGCAGAAGAGCCGGGCTGCGGTCCGGACGCCCATGCAGTGGACCAGCGAGAAGAACGGCGGGTTTTCGGATGCCAAGGCCTCCGACCTGATGGCTCCTGTGGTGCGCGGGGACTTCGGCCCGGACAACGTCAACGCGGCGGCTGCCAAGCGCGACCCGGAGTCACTGTGGAACTTCATGGCCACCCTCATCCAGCGCTACCGCGAGTGCCCTGAACTGGGCTGGGGAGAGTTCGCCGTCATCGACCAGCCCGAGCCGGCGGTCTTCGCGCACACCTGCAGCTCGGCCGGGACCACCCTGGTGCTGCTGCACAACTTCAGCGAGGACACCGTAAAGGTCAGCGGGAACGTGGGGCCAAAGGATGGCCCGCCGAGGGCTTTCAAGAGCGCCGTCCTGATGGACCTGCTCGACGGCGGCAACGAAGACTTGGAGCCCGACGGCGGGTTCATCGTTGAACTGGGACGCTACGGTTACCGCTGGTTCCGGGTGCACAGGCCTGGCGACAGGCCGGCTCCCTAGCTGTATTGTCCCGGCAGGTTGGTGACACGGGGATTTACTTGAAGCAATAAGAGGACCTCCGGGTGTTGTGTGGTGCTTGTCGAGAGCGAACACAAA
>NZ_JBIVOO010000011.1:0-152821 GCF_044754165.1 Arthrobacter sp. NPDC093139 | reverse complement strand
GAAATGTCACGGGTGTTCTGCGTCTTGGGAATGTCCCCTCCCTGGCCGGTGGCCGCGCCGCCACAAGCAGTCAGGGCCAGCAGGACAGCAAGCCCGGCGGCCGCAGCCTGGGCCTTATTGATGGTCTTCATAGTGCATCCCTTCGAGGGGGTTCAGGTGAAAGTTTTGCTTGATGGACTATTCGTGGAGTCCGGCGAGTCTGCTGCCGAATTTGGCCAGGAGTGAGGTCTTGGTGGAATCCCTGCGTTCTTCCCATTGGTCCGCGAGTCCGAAGAGCCGGTACATGCCGTGGACACCAAGCCAGCGGATGGGTTCCGGTTCCCACTTCCGTGCGCGGTAGCCGACCCAGGGAAGGGTGGTTCGTTCTGTTTCTTGTTCGAAAGCCAGTTCCGCAAGAGTTCTCCCGCCGACGTAGGCTGCCGTGACGCCGTGTCCTGCGTAGCCGGTGGAAGATCCGATCCCGGAGCGTTTGTCCCAGTGCACGCCGCCGTTCCAGTCACGGGTAACGCCCAGCACTCCCGACCAGGCGTGGTCCACTTCGAACTGGATACCGGGGAAGAAGGAGCGAAGCTTTGTGGAGAGCAGGTCAATGGTGGACTGGGGAGTTGAACCGGTGCCTCCGGTGCCGGAGCCGTAGCGGTAGGGAGCGCCCCGCCCGCCGATGGTGATGCGGCCGTCCGCTGTCCGCTGGGAGTAGATGAAGGTGTGTGCGGAGTCGCTAAGGCACTGCAGACCGTTCCAGCCGATCTGCTGCCAGGCCTCCTCCGACAGCGGCTTGGTCACGATCATCGAGGAATTGATCGGGATCAGGGTCCTGCTGCCAAGCAACTGTCCGGAATACCCCTCGGTGCAGACGAACGTTTTAGCCGCGGCTACGCGTCCGTTGTCCAGAGTGAGGGTCTTGTTCTCGATGCTGCCTACCCGGCTGCCTTCGTAGATGCTCACCCCCATCGAGGTCAGGGTGTCAGCGAGGCCGTAGACGAGTTTCGCCGGGTGCATCCGGGCGCAGTGTTTGTAGAAGAGCCCACCGTGGACGGTGGCAATGTCTATCTGGCTTTGGAACTGGTCCCGGTCGAGCAAGTGGACATCGTCTTCGGTCAGCCCGTACTTCCAGTCGGCATCACGTCTGGTGACCAGCCGGCCCAGTCCCGCCTTGGTGTGGGCAGCGACGAGGGCGCCTCCCTTGTTCTGATCGGCGTTAATGCCCTCGGCCTGAAGGATGTCCAGGACGGAATCGACGCCGGCGACAAACTCCTGCTGCAGTGCCCGGCTGGCGTCGATCCCTCCCCCGGATGCGCGGGCGAAGGTGGCCCGGTTTCCTGGGGGCATTGCTGAGAGCCAGCCACCGTTTCGTCCGGAGGCGCCGTAGCCGATCTGTTCTGCTTCAAAAACCGCGACCTTGAGTGAGGGTTCGAGTTTCTTCGCGAAGTACGCGGCCCACAGGCCGGTGTAGCCGCCACCGATAATTGCCAGGTCTACAGTGTCCTGGCCGGTGAAGCGGGGGTAGGCGGGCCTGCTGGCCGCGAGTCCGGCCATCCAGAAGCCGAGCTCTCCGTTTCGGGGTGTTGCCGCAAGGGCTGTCATGGTTGTCCTTCGTTGTCTGTGAAGCGTTGGGGTGTTCAGGCGGCGGTGTATCCGCCGTCGACGGGCAGGACCGCTCCGGTGATGTAGGACGATTCCGGGGACGCCATGAAAAGGATGGCGTCGGCGATCTCTTCAGGGGTGGCCAGGCGCTGGAGCGGGATCTGGCCCTCACGCTGGGCGCGGTAGGCCTCGGGGTCTTCCCTGCGCTGGAACGATGCCTCAATGACGGGGGTGGCAGTCAGACCCGGTGCGACCACGTTGACGCGGATGTTGCGTGACGCCCATTCGACCGCCGCACCCTTGGCGAGCATGATCAGCCCACCCTTCGCCGCGGAGTACAGGACTTCCTCGGGCTTGCCGACCATTCCCAGCCGGGAGCTGACCAGGACGAACGAGCCACCGGTGGCAGGCATCAGCGGCGCGAAGTGCTTCATCACCAGGAACGAGCTGAGCAGGTTGCTGTGGAGCACGTTCTTCGCGTCCTCGTAGGCCATCTCCGTGAGCGGGCCGCTGACCTGCAGGCCGTGGTTGAGGACGACGACGTCCACCGTGCCGAAGGACTCGGCGGCCTGCCGGGCCAGGCTTTCGACGAACGCCTCGTCGTTAAGGTCTCCCGGGACATATACGTCCTCGGGCTGGGCGCTGTCGAGGTGCTCCCTGCGGCCGGTGAGCAGCAGCCGGGCACCTTCGTTGCGGAAGTGGGAACATACCGCCTGCCCGATTCCGCTGTTGGCACCGGTGACCAGGGCCGTGGTCTTATCAAGTCTCATGTCAGTCACTCCATCGTGAGGTAGGTTGCTTTGCGTTGCAGGCTGGGGGACGGACTTCCCGTCCGGGGCCTGTCAGTGAGGGGTCGGTCAGTTAAGGAATCCGCGGGCGTCAACCGGCCACCGTTCCAGCGCCGAGCCTGTGCTGTCAGTGACGATGTACTCCTCGAAATTAACCACCACCGGGCAGACGTGGTTGGGGACCACCGGAAGCACGGTCCCGACGCCCGGGCGGAACCCGCCGCCAGGCAGCGGGAGGAATCCGTGGTATTCATTGAGCTTGGACAGGACGGCCGGGGTGCCGGCAATGGCGCCGTAGCCGCGCTCAGGGCTGCCTTCGCGGCCGAGGGCTTTGGTGCCGATATCGAGGATCACCTGATCCGGGACCCAGTCGCTGACCACCGTGCCGGCGACGAACAGCGCGATCTGATCCTCGGTGCAGGCGCCGAGCCGGGTGTTGTTCAGGTCGTTGAACACGTATTCACCGGGCCGGATCTCGGTGATGACGCTGTTGGTGGCGAACTCCACGGTGGGTGTGGAGCCGGCGCTGACCACCTCCGGGGTGATCCCGGCCGCGGCGAGGCTGCGCACCGCGATGGTCAGCGCGGCGTCCTGGTCTTCCGCGGCACGCTTGCGGGCGTCCGGGCCGGCACTGCCGTGCCCCGGGTAGGTGAAGACGCCCGCCGGGACCAGGCCGCGCTTGCGGGCGGCCAGAGCCAAGTCGCCCGCGGCCTCGGCAGGAGCCCCGGAACGGCGGGCACCACAGTCGACCTCAATCACGACCTGCAGCCGCTCAGGTTCTGCCCCCATCGCATCGGCGAGAGCATTGATCGCCGCGACGTTATCGACGCCGACCCGCAGCCGGATGGTTTCAGCCAGTTTGCGGATCCGCGGCCCTTTCGTTCCCGAGGGCCAGATCGGGTAGGCGAGGAAGATATCGTCGAACCCGGCCGCGGCGAAGACCTCGGCCTCACCCACATTGCCTGCAGTGATTCCGACCGCCCCCGCCTTCACCTGGCGCCGGCCGATCTCCACGCACTTGTGCGTCTTGACGTGTGGCCGGACGTCCAGATTCTGGCCGGAGGCGAAGGCCTGCATGCGGTCGATGTTCTCCTGCATCACGTCGGCCAGCACGATCGGCGCGGGAGTATCAATCCGATCGACGAGAGCCTCGAGTGCTCGCTGAATGCGGTTCACGATGTACTCCTCATGATTCTGTCTATGAATGATCGAGGGCAGCCGTGCCGGCTTCCTCGAATGCTGAACGTGCGGGACCCGCATCAGCGGGTCCCGCACACCACGCCGTCGTGCCCGTTCCTAAACGGCCGTGCAGACCATCTGGATCTCTACCGGAGTGTTCAGCGGCAGCCCGGCGACACCGATCGCGGTCCGGGCGTGCCGACCGTTCTCGCCCAACACCTCGATGAGCAATTCACTGGCCGCGTTGGCGACCCGCGACTGCAGACCGAAGTCCGGCGCGCTGGCCACGAAGACCAGCATCTGCACAATCCGCACCCGCTCCAGATCGCCCACCGCCTGCACAGCGGCGGCGAGGCAGTTCAGCGCGCAATGGCGCGCGAGCTCCTGCGCCGTCTCAAGCTCGACGTCCCGACCGACGACGCCCTGACCCAGCAGCACACCGTCCTTGAAAGGCAGTTGGCCAGCGATGTGGATGCTGGAGTCCACCGCCCGGTGGTCCACGTAGTACGGGTTATCAGCGAGGACCGGTAGCTCCAGGCCGAGGGCCTCGAGCCGATCCAAAGCCGAAGCGCCCTTTACGGTTTGAGGTAGTGGCAGACTCATCTGTACCCAGGTCTCCCTTAGGAGGCAGCGGGACGCGGCAGGCCGAAGAGGACGGGGAGGTCGGCGATGTCGGTGATCCGCTCGTAGCCGAGCCAGTACTCGTCGTGCTCGAAGCCGCGGTCGACGTACACCTTGTTCTTGATGCCCAGGATAGCCGCGGATCGCAGGTCGTACATCGGGCTCGCGGAGACGTGCACGAGCTCGTCGGGGGTCACCCCGAGCTTGTTGAACATGTACTCGAACGCGGCGAGGCGCGGCTTGTAGTAGCCCGACTCCTCTGCGGTGATTACGGTCTTGAACGGCGCCTCGAGGTTGGCCGCAAGGCGCTCACCCATCTCGGTGTCGCTGTTGGTGATGATAACCAGCGGGACTTCCTCGGCCAGGCGGTTCAGCGCGGCGGTGACACCCGGGTACGGGGTCCAGGTGGGGACGATGTCGTAGACCGCCTTGGCATCGGACTCGCGGTACTCCAGGCCCAGGCGGCGCGAGGCGCGCTCCATGGAGTTGGCGATGATCTGGTGGAAGGGCTTGTAGTCGCCCATGCACTCGTCGATGCGGTACGCCTTGGTTGCCTGCAGGTACGCGTCAGCGATCTCGGCCGGCAGCCGGTCGCCCAGGACCTCACGGGTGGCGTCGGCGATAGCGAACTTGATCAGCGTTCCGTTCATGTCGAACGTTACGAACTTCGGCTTGGTTTCGAATTCGAATGCCATTGTTTCCTCCGGTTGTCGGTTTGGGATGGGTATTGCTTGTCGATTGTCGACGACATGAGCGGGAAGGGATTCCGTTGCCCGGTCGAGACTGGAAATATTCCGATCCGCCGCTTTTTGATTCTCTCTGAATCTAAATCGCTGGCAGTCAATTGTCAACAGTTTTATTGAGATCTGTCCTAGATGGACCGGCGTGAAAACCGCGCGTCCCTCCAGTTCCGGGATCTGTTTTACGGTGCTTGTCGATTGTCGACAATACTCCTGGAGGTTGCTGGCTGTCAACGACCAATCTTCCTGATGTGGCCAGCTGCGGCCACTTGGAACCTCGGGCCGGTCCAACTGGGACCAACTCCCCCGCGTGAAAGCGACCTGGCCCGCCTAGCCGCGCCGCACGCGGGCCCCTGTCGCCTGCCACCCCAGGGCCGGGGCCACGTGCTTGGCGATGGTCTCCAACATTTTCGTGTTGTACGCGACGCCCAGCTGGTTCGGGACGGTGAGCAGCAGGGTGTCCGCGGACTGCACGCCGGCGTCCGCTGCCAAGTCCGCCGCTATGGCGTCCGGTTCGCCGACGTAGCTTTTTCCGAAGCGGGCCAGGACGCCGTCCAGCGCGCCCACCTGGTCCCGGCCCTCGCGCAGTGCACTGAGCCCGAAGTAGCGGCGGTCCTCCTCGTCGGCGAGGGGAAGGACGCTCCGGCTGACCGAAACACGCGGGTCCCGCCGGTGGCCGGCGGCGACCCACGCGTCACGGAACATCGCGATCTGCTCGGCCTGCAGTTCGTCAAAAGGCACCCCTGTGTCCTCTGTCAGCAGCGTGGAGCTCATCAGGTTCATCCCGAGTTCAGCTGCCCAGACAGCGGTGGCGCGGGTTCCGGCGCCCCACCAGATGCGCTCGCCCAGCCCTTCGGACCTCGGCTGGATCGGCAGCAGACCGGTTGCACCACCGGCGTACCGCGGATCCGCTTCCACTACTCCGGCACCCTCCACGGCCCTCCGGAACTCCGCTGCGTGACGGCGCGCCATGTCCGCGTCCGTCTCCCCCTCGCGCGGGACATAGCCGAATGCAGCGGCACCATTCCGCGCCGGCTCGGGTGATCCCCGGCTGATGCCGAGCTGCAACCGTCCGCCGCTGATGAGATCCGTGGCCGCGGCCTCCTCCGCCATGTACAGCGGATTTTCGTACCGCATGTCCACCACGGCGGTGCCCAGTTCGATCCGGCTGGTCCGCGCCGCGACGGCCGCGAGCAGCGGGAACGGCGACGCCTGCTGGCGCGCGAAGTGGTGCACGCGGAAGAACGCTCCATTAACGCCGAGTTCCTCGGCAGCGACCGCCAGGTCAATCCCCTGCAGCAGGGCGTCGCGTGCTGTTCGCGTGCGGGATCCCTGGGCGGGTCCCCAGTGACCAAATGACAGGAAGCCGATACGTTTCATGCCTCCTCCAACGTTCCCACGGGCACGGCCATTCCTCCGGGAACAGCCGTCCCCAACAAGCCGCACGTGCATACGGGCCAGGGGCAGGCCGGATAGGTTGGTATCACCGCTTGAGGACGTCCGTTCTCACGAGACCGAAGGGAATGCTGACATGGCTTACATCACCGTTGGACAGGAAAACAGCACCGACATCGAGCTCTACTACGAAGACCACGGGACCGGCCAGGCTGTTGTTCTGATCCACGGCTACCCGCTGGACGGATCCTCCTGGGAGAAGCAGACGGCCGCCCTCCTTGGGGCTGGGTACCGGGTCATTACTTATGACCGCCGCGGGTTCGGGAAATCCAGCAAGCCCACCACCGGCTACGACTACGACACGTTCGCCGCGGACCTCAACACCATCCTCAACAGCCTCGACCTCAGCGACGCCGTGCTGGTCGGCTTCTCCATGGGCACCGGCGAGGTTGCCCGCTACCTCTCAACCTTCGGCTCAGCGCGGGTAGCAAAGGCTGTCTTCCTTGGCTCCCTGGAGCCCTACCTCCTGCAGGCCGAGGACAACCCCACCGGCGTCCCGCAGTCAGTGTTCGACGGCCTGACCGAGGCAGTGACGGCGGACCGCTACGCGTTCTTCACGGAGTTCTTTAAGAACTTCTACAACAGCGACACGCTCCTGGGAACGCCACGACTCAGTGAGGAGTCTGTCAGGGCAAGCTGGAACCTTGCCGCCAGCGCCGGCGCCTTCGCCTCGGTGGCCGCCCAGCCCACCTGGCTCACCGACTTCCGCGCCGACATCCCCAAAATCGATGTTCCCTCGCTGATCGTGCACGGCACTGCGGACAACATCCTTCCCATTGATGCCACCGGCCGGGAGTTCACCAAGGCGCTTCCGGAGGCCGATTATCTGGAGATCGACGGCGCTCCGCATGGCTTGCTGTGGACGCACGCCACTGAGGTCAACGAGGCGCTGCTCACCTTCCTGAACAGGTAGCGCACCCGCTGGAGGGCGACGGCGGGTCGCGCCGTCGCCTTTACCTGCTCCAGACAACTTCTATTGGTTACAATTTCGCCAAAAACAATCGCTCACCTTCACTTACGGGGGTAAACTTTGGAATTACCGGATCCAAGGACTTGCCTTGAAAATGAATCCGACTCCAAGCCCACCTGCTGATGCGGGTGGACGATCATAATGCGGCAGAAGTGGTTGATAGGTCTCCACGTGCCACGTGATCGGCTAGTGCTGCCCGAACTCAGAAAACACGCGCATCGCTAAGCAGGAGCAAGAATATGACCATCACCTCGCCAACCCGGCGCCCCCTAGCAGCCAAGCTCGCGTTGGTCTCGACTGTTTCCCTGGGGCTCGTCGCCGGTCCGGTTGCGTTCGCTGGCCCAGCCAACGCCGCGCCGTCCTATTCCGAACGGGTTAACTGTTGGGTTGAAGCCAAGAAACCGTACCTCCTCAAGGTTCATGACCAGGGTTACCACAAGTTCGCCAGGGTGGATTTCTCCTTCAAGATCAAGTGCGACAAGAACGTCAAGGTGCATTTCCAGCAGTGGATTGTGAAGGAGAAGAAGAACGGCTACGACCGCATCAAGTACCGCGACGGTGACGTTCGGGTCCACAAGAACCATGTCGTACACGAGAACACCAGGGCCAAGGTGGACAAGGACCACAAGGACGACAAGGTAAAGGTACTGCACGTTGTGAAGATCACCTGGGACAAGGACAAGGACAAGGACAAGGGCAAGTGGTCCAAGGGCTCTGACGTTGATAAGAGCAAGACCCTGACAATCCACTTCAAGAAGGGCTACTGACAGACAGTCCTCTTGACGGCCCAACTGTTCCGGCAACCAGGACGAAACGACAGGTAAGCAACAATAACGACAAGTAAGAACGACGGCGGCACTGCAGTGCCGCCGTCGTCCTGCGTTCTCAAGTCCTGGCGCTACAGCGACGCGGTGGTGAAGGTCCAGCTGTACGACGCCAAGTTGTTGCCGGCGAGGTCGCGGATGGCGGCCGGCCCTCCGGTGACGGTGACGGTGTAGCTGGTTTTGGCCGCCAGCGTGGCCGACGGGTTCAGGATCCACTGGTTTGTGGTTCCGTAGCGGGACACCGTCGCGGCCACCGTTACGCCGGTGGCGGTGTTCCTGACAGAGATCGAGGCCGTGCCTGCACCCTGGACGGCTTCGCTGAAGGTCACCGCGATGTTGTTGGCCCGCCGGACCAGGGATGCCCCGGGCCGGGGGGTCATGCCCGTGATGACCGGAGCCGGGCCCGTGGTGAACGTCCAGCTGGTACCCGTCAGAGGAGTGCCTGCGGCGTCCCGGATTGATGCCGTCCCGCCGATCAGCGTGGCCGTGTATTTCGTGTCGTTCAGGAGGTTGGCTGCCGGATCCAGCGTTGCCGTACGGGTGGTTGCGCTGAACGTGACGGCCGCGGGGATGACCTGGCCGCCGGGGCTTTTCAGCACGAAGCTGCTGCCGCTAACCCCCTGGACTGCCGTGCTGAAGGTGGCCGTAACATTGCTTCCGCCGGCAACGCCGGTGCTGCCGGGACCGGGAGTCCGTGCCGTGACAGTTGGGGCCGCCGCTGTGGTGAAGCCCCAGCTCTCCGTGACCAGCGGCGTGCCCACTGCATCGCGGATGGCGGAGGCCCCGCCCGTCAGCGTCGCGGTGTACATCTGCGACGCGGCCAGGACTGACGAAGGACGCAGCGTGGCCGTCAGGAGTGTCGAGTCATAGGTGACGGTGGCAGGAACCACTACACCGGCCTGGTTTTTGAGAACGAAGGTGGAGCCGCTGACGCCCTGAACCGCCCTGCTGAACGTGGCAGTCACGGGACTGGCAACGGTGGTTCCGGTGGCACCGGCCGCAGGCGTACGGCCCGAGACTGTGGGTGCTGTGAGCGCACCTGCGGACGGATCGAGGTACAGCAGTCGGTTCGGGGTGCCTGCACCGGCAGCCGCGATAACTGCGGGCGTTGCGCCGGTCAGGAGTCGGGATGCCACCGCTGCCGGGGTCAGTTCCGGGGAGCGCGAGAGAACGGCGGCCGCCGCGCCGGCCACGTGCGGAGTGGCCATGGACGTCCCGTTCATGGAGGCAGTGGCGGTGGTCGAGGCGATGCCGGCTGATTTGATGGCCACACCCGGCGCGTACAGGTCAACGCAGGCGCCAAAGTTGGAAAAGGTCGCCTGGCGGTCCGAGGCGTCACTGGCGGCCACCGTCAGCGCAGCGGGCACCCGGGCCGGGGAGCTGTTGCAGGAGTCGACGGCGGAATTGCCCGCCGCAGCGGCCACCGTGACGCCATCATTGATCAGACCCTGCACCGCCGCGTCCACCATCGCACTGGCGGTGCTGCCAAGGCTAAGGTTCGCCACGGCCGGTGTTCCGGCCTGGTGGTGGGAGGCCACCCATTCGAGCCCCGCGATGACGTCGGAGTTGAAGCCTGAGCCTGCGCAGTCCAGGACGCGCACGGGGATGATCGTGGCGGCCTTGGCTACGCCGTAGGTCTTGCCTGCGACGGTGCCTGCCACGTGCGTTCCATGGCCGTTGCAGTCCCCCGTTCCGCGGCCGTCAGCGACGGCGGTCCATCCCGCGGCAACCCGGCTTCCGAATTCCGCATGAGAAGCCAAGACGCCTGAATCGACCACATAAGCATTCACGCCGGCGCCCGCAGCGGCAGAGGTGTAGGAACCGGAGAGGGGCAGTGCGCGCTGGTCGATGCGGTCCAGCCCCCACGGCGCCGCCTGCTGGGTTTCGGCGGCCTTTACAGGGGCGTCGATTTCGACCGCCGCCACCTGTGCGGAGCGCTTGAGTTCCGCGGCCTGGGCCGGCGTCGCGGTCACCACCGCTCCGCGCAGCGCCTGCGAGAACGTGCGGCGGACGGCGATGTTCTGCGAGCGCAGGTTCCGGGCCTCCCGTGCCATGTCTATCCCGGCCTCGTAACGCACCAGGTAGCGGACGGTGCCCGACTGATCAGCGGCGCCGGAGTTCGAGGTGGAGCCCGCCTGCGGTGTGGCGGCGGTTCCGGCCGAGGTCCCCATGGCGCTCATAGCGAGAGCCGTCAGGAGCAGAGTGGCCAAGGCAGGGCGGGCAGAGAGCGAAGTACGAATTTTGGGCTTCCTTAGAGGAGTGGGTCCGGTGGGAGAGAACCAAAAGGCTGGTAGTTCCAGTGTATTTTCGCGCTTCGTGATGGCGGCCGGAGGTGCCTCAAAGCTTCGGTGATCCTCGGAATCCTGGGATCAAACCGGGGAAAATCAGGGTCAATCCTGCGCTTTGGCCGCCAGCGGCTGTTCGCCCCGCGGCGTGCTCCTGCCGGCCAGAGCAGTTGTTGCGTTTGACGGTGGCGTAGAGGGCCAGGCGCATGCCGGCCACTCCGTCGTTGGACCGGCCGCTTTGCAAACGAAAGAGTGCTGACCGCGAAGGCAACGCAGCACGGACTGCACGGCCCCCCAACAGGCCGAGCAGTCCGTTCCCGGCCCACCCCCAACAGATACAGCCGTTTGCTACAAAACCGACTCTAGGCGCTGCACGGTGGGAAAACCTTGGGGGCCGGCGCCCCCGCTCTTTGGAGCGTGCTGGAGAGTGCTTATCGGCTGACGTTCACATGCGTACGTGCTGTCCGCGGCTCGACGGCCGGCCGAACGATGCCGCACCGAGGAATTCCACGGCGACGAAAGGCTCGGAACCCACCACCCGTTCGTCATGGCCCGGCGGAATCGCGTAGGTGTCGTTGGCGCGGATGATGGTTCTGAGACCGTCCGGCGTGGCGATCTCCAATGTTCCGGAGATGCAGAATCCGAGGTGGTTGTGCTCGCAAAATTCCGTCTGTTCCGTTGGCTTGGAGCTCACGGACCATTGCCAGCCGGGGGCGAGGATCAGCCGGGCGACGGAGTAATCGTTCACGCTCACGAGATCTACCTCCGCCTTGTCCGGATACCTCTTCTTATCCGGAACGTCGAAGGATTTTACGGAGAAAGCTGTAACGAAATTAGCTGTCATGGGACGCTGCCTGGGGACTAGGGTGAGACCTTGAATTGTGGGAGCTCCGGAACGGAGACAAGCTGAGGGACAGTGGGTGCCGCGCCCTTGCTGCAACAGGTCACAGTGTGCGATTCCCCCTCAGCGCACGAATGTTCAACAGATCCATGTTGAAGTAGTACAACCGTAGTCCGAACGGGTACGAAGTCAATGGGCAAAAAGCCCTCCCGCAGCGCGACGCAAGCGGCAAAGCGCGAACGAACACACAAGGCCTGAAAAGGGAGCCGGCGACGGCGGGAAGCACCCGCCGTCGCCGGCTTCCGTCAGCGGCTACCGGCCGTAGATCTTGACGAAGTTCCGCAGGATCTTCATGGGCTCCGTCGCGGTGAACGTCCTGGCCGCGGCCATCAGTTCCTCGGCGGACTCCGGCGGAAAGTACCCGGCGTGGCGGTAGATGTCGATCCTGGTGACAAGGCCTTCGGCGTCCAGTTCGGGGTGGAACTGGGTGGCGTAGAGATTCTGCTTGATCCGGACCATGTGCACCGGGCAGGCCGCCGAGCTCGCCAGCAGCACGGCGTGCGGGGGCAGCACGGTGCACGCTTCCTTGTGGCCTGTGAACGCCGTAAACTCGGCCGGCATGCCGGCGAGCAGAGGATCCTGCAGGCCTTCCGGACTCAGGCTGATGGTCACGCCGCCCAACTGCTCCCCGTAGGTCCGGTCGATCACCGCACCCTGGTGACGGCCAAGCGTGCCGACGCCGTAGCAAGCGCCAAGAAACGGGAAGTCCGCCGCCACGATCCGGTCCAGCAGCGCGGACAATTCGCGCTCCACCCGATGCTGGGCATCAGACTTCGTTTCGGGAGGATCACTCGACGTGAAGGGGCTGCCGCCGACGATGACTCCGGAATAGTCATCGAGCGCAATCTCCGGAAGCGGCCCCTGCTCCATCCTGATCCTTCGCAGCTGGCTGGCATCCAGGCCCCCGTAGCGCAGGTACGCCTCGTACTCATCCTCCGCCGCGGGGTCTTCGGCGCGGGATGCGAGCAGCAGAAAGGGTTTCATGGCTCTACTTCAGCAGCGCGACGCCAGCTTCACAACAGTTGCCCCGGCCAGAGAGATGCGCAGTCCTTGACAGTCCGCGGCTGGCAGGGGCTAGATGAACACAAAGGTGATGTTCACGGCACGGAACGGCAGCAGAAGGAGCGCCCGTCATGAGTGAGAACCTGGAAGGTATGCAGCGGATTCACAGCGAGGCTCCTGCCGAAGGGGATGAAACCGCCGATCCTACCGACATCCGCATGCACTCGCAGGACCCGGCCGAGGGCGCGGATTCATCGGACTAGCCCCTCCAAAATGCGTCGGGATTTCCTGATGCTTCTGATGGGCTGACAGCGTGCCACTACGGATCTAACATGGCCGTAACCCACCGTTAATTTACGGGGACGAGAATTTAGTCTCAGGGTCCAAATGACTGGCCTTGCTACTGGGGGCAGCCACTCGATGAGGAGTCACGAGGCATGAACAGTCACGAAAACGACACATCTGAAACCGTCCGCCAAGCTGTGCGCGGCGATGAGCGGCCCGATCTGAGAAGCGTTCATGTCCGCGAGGACGTGGCGCGGTCAGGCCGTTGCGGCAACGTCCATCTTGCCACTGGACGCATCTGCATCCTGCCTGAACGGCATCAGGGCTCCTGCAACTTCGTGGGTCCGGAGGACGCCGGAGGCCTCACACCCTGACGCCCAGCGGAAGTCATCCCGCGCCCGTGAGGTTATCGCGGTCGTACACCACGCGCGCGTGGGCCACGTCGTCCATGTTGTCCTCGGCCCAGCCCTTCAGCCTGTCAACCACGGCCAGCAGAGAGTGCCCGACGGGGGTCAGCTCATAGTCGGTTCGGACCGGAACCGACGGTGTCACTGTGCGGGACACCAGTCCGTCGCGTTCCAGTGACCGCAGCGTGGATGTCAGCATTTTCTGGCTGGCCCCGGCAACCTGGCGGTGCAGTTCACTGTGCCGCAGCGGTCCACCGGCCAGGGCAAGCATCACCAGAGTGACCCACTTGCTGCTGATCGTTTCGAGGAGCTGGCGCGCCGGGCACAGCCCGAGTCCGCCGTTGTAATCCTGCTGCGCCCTGCGGCGCTTCTGGTCTGCTGTAAGTGTCATGGCCCCCAACCTCCTGTGCTGCCTTCGGGCACCAGCGTAGTCACTCTTCGCGGCAGAATCCTTTCGCCCGTAACAGGTGTCTGCGGCAGCCTGCTGCCGCCAAGAGAAACTTCAGGTACTTCGGGGTTCCTTAGGCAGGTCGAAGTGCGTTCTTCCGTGCCCCGCAGGCTCCCCGAAAGATTGGAACCGGCAGAAAACACCACTACCCCAGCACGCGCCTTGAGCGGACGGCCAACGAGTCCGGACGCAGCAGGCCGTGCCGAGAAGGACAAGCGCTATGGCCACCATTCTCCACGTCAACGCTTCCCCGCGCGGGTCCCGCAGCGATTCACTGCGGCTGGCCCACCACTTCATCGCCGCTGTGCAGGACTCCGCCGGCGATGGTTTTGACATTGAAACGCTCAATCTGTTCGACCCCGGCGCCCTCCCTGCCTTCGGCCAGGCCGCTGCTGCCGCCAAAATGGCTGTTTTCTCGGGCCTCGATCAGACACCGGACCAAATCCAGGCCTGGGAGGACGCACGTGCCGTGTTCGACCAGTTTGCCGCCGCAGATGCCTACGTCTTCAACATCCCCATGTGGAACGCCGGCGTGCCATACGCACTCAAGCAGTGGGTCGACATCGTCACACAGCCAGGATGGAGTTTTGGCTTCGACCCCGGCGCCGGCTACTTTGGCCTCCTCAAGGAGAAAAGGGCCGTGGCCATTCACACCAGCGGCGTGTATGCCCCGGGGTTGCCCCCTGCATTCGGTTCCGATTTCAGCAGCCCGTTCTTCACCGACTGGCTGAACTTTGTGGGCATCACGGACACCACACACGTGCGCATGGCACCAAGCGCGACGAACACCGACCTCGACGGTGCCCGTCATGCCGCTGAAGTCGAGCTGAAAGAGCTGGCGGGAACCTTTGCCGTCCACCTCAGGGCAGGAGAGGCCAGGGCCGGGGATCTGCAGCTGGCAGGCGACCGGGCCGGGTAGGCGACGGGCTCTGGTAGGCGGCTAGGCAGTCCTCCGGCGCAGCAGCCGCCGCGCGGGAGGACTGCCCGGACCTCCGGTCCAATCCGTAACATGCCGGACTCGGCCCTCGGGCGTGCCCTAAGACGCGGGTTCACCTGCCAGGTCAGCCGCCGCCGAGAGCGTCCAGCGCTCTCCGTCCGGCTCATGGCTGATCACCATCGCCGGGCCGATGGCACTGGCCGCATCTATTGCCGTCAGCAGCGCATCCTGCATTTGCTGGGCGTGGTCGAGCCGTTGCGCCAAGGTACCCGGGAGGTCGCTGTTGTCGATCAGCACGTGGCCCTTTCCATCGACCACTACCTTCAACGAGTAACCCGATTCCTCGTGGACGGACCCACGGGCGGACGCGATTTCGGTAATTTGGTCTGCCCGTACCAAACTGTGGCTGATCGTGCGAAGCCACACGCCACCCATTGGAACTCCTTTGCTCGCGCTTGCGGAAGGAATTGTCCCCCAGTGAAACCGTAGCCCGTGAGAGCCCGGTTGTAAGCCCCCAATCACTGATTGACCAGAGGGGCGCCACCTTACCGGGCGGGGCGTACCCTCGGACTGTGGACATTGTCGAATTCCTGTCCGCGCGCATCACCGAGGATGAGGCCGCGGCCCGGAAGCTTCTCAGTGACAAGACCCTTTCGAAATCGGGGCAGTGGTACGAGCAGCGCCTGCTAACGGAGTGCGCGGCGAAGCGCAGGATTATCAGCATCGTCGAGGCCGCCCGGCAGACAGCGCTCGCCACGCTGCTCAGCAACCCCTACGGGGAGGGAACCCAATGGATTCCTGAGGCGCTGGAATGGACCACTCTGTCCCTGAACGCCCTGGCGCTGCCCTATGCGGAACATCCTGACTTCGAGCCGGACTGGCTGGCCAGCGACCAGGCCTAGGAGGAACCCGTCCAGAGACGCCGCCACCACGGCCGCTTGGGTGGTTCCGGCCCCGGCGATGCCGCTGGGGCGGCAGCACGCCTCCGCTCCTGCCAACGCTGGACTTCGACGTCCGGATCACGGGTCTTGGTGACAACCGGCGGGCCGCCCTGAAGCTGGCGCCGTGCATCAATGACGCGGGCGTTGAAATCTTCAACGATGTCGCGCACCTGTTTCTCCGAGAACTGGGAATCCAGCCGTGCGTCCAGCTCCGCGTCTTCGCTTCTGAGGAGAATTGCTTTGGGGCCAATCCCCGTGAGGTGCTCACGCTGGATCAGGCCCTTGACCCACCAGTCCGGATCGTAGCCCTCCCCCAGGCCTGGAATCGGTTTGCCGGCGTACTTCAAATTGTCGAACTTGCCCTGGGCCATGGCGTCCCGAATAAGGTATTCAACCCTGGCAGCATCGGAGACCTTCTTGCGTTTTTGCCGTTCCTCCTCCTCGGCGGCATTCAGCTCGGCCTCTTCCTCGGCGGTGATTCCGGCACCGCGAACGGCACGCAGCTCAGCCAGACGTTCCATCCTGCGAGTGAAGTCGCCGGCTCCCCCGTCGCCCATAGTTATCCACCGCCTTCGGCCCGGAGTTTTTGCCCAGGCTTCCAGTATTCCGACGTGCCGCGCGCCTTTCAACGGCATTCGGGGCAGACCACCCGCCGCCGGCGGTGTCCGTCCCCCTACATGGGATCAGGCCAGTTTCCGATTGCCTCACGGACCAGCGGGGCGCCCGTCGCGTCGCCGGCCACCTGCCTGCTTTTGCCGGCCGGACCGCCGGCGGGTGGCGCAGAGGGCGTCGGCGGAACGACATTGTTTTCGGCGTCGGCATCGTCAAGGGTGGCTGGAACCTCGGCCCTCGGATTTTTCATGGTCGGATCGATCCCTCCGGCAGTTTCGGTAGCGGCTCCCAGCCCGGCGCGTGCAGACCCACCATCGTGTTCCTGCACACGCTCGACCACCTCATGCCTACACAGTAGGGTTGCAGCGCAACCCCGTAACCCGTAGCGGGTACGCGATTATTCAGGCGGGCGGCTACCTGCCCACGTAGGTCCACGGACCCGGCGGAGGCAGAGCCCATTCGGCGGGGTGCCGCCCGGCGAGCGGACGATGGCGGGGCCGCCCGCCGTCGTCCTCTTGCCTCAGATTCGCCGGAACCCCACGGAACTTCGATAATCCTGCGGCGTCCCTGCGGATTCCCTGAGCAGCCGAGGTTAGAGTGGCTCAGCGCACTGGGCGCCAACCACATTCCATTGGGGGAACCATGCTTGATAACCGGCATTTCCGGCCGCGCCCTGACGCCGGCAGGCACTAGAACAGATGCAGCGTCCAGACTCTGCCCCATACGAAGCCCCGGGGCAAAACGTGTATGGCCCGCCGGTCCCCCACCCTGGAGGGAGCGGCACAGGAAGCATCGGCACAGCAGGGATTGGCACTGGAGTGATCCGCCCCTGGCGCCGGTATCTTGCCATCAGCGCCAGCCTGGTTCTGCTCGCGGGCCTGTACTTCACCCCTGCGCTGTTTGACCGCTACGTGCTTCCGGCCGTGCTCCCCTACCTCCTGGGGGCTCCGGTGCCACCTGCGGGCGTTGAGGCCGCGGACACTCCGCTGGGGCATCCCCCTGCCAGCACCGGTTCGGGTGCCTATAAGCTGCAAGAGTCGCCGAATGCAGGCCAGGCCTACGCTGCCTATGATCCCTGCCGTCCCGTCCACTATGTGGTCCGGCCGGACAACGCCCCTTCCGGGTCAGACTCGCTGATTCGGGAGGCCGTCGCCGAGGTTTCAGCCGCGACAGGCCTGCGCTTCGTGTACGACGGCACCACCGCCGAGGCCCCCAGTCCGGAACGGGAGCCGTACCAGCCTGACCTGTACGGCAAACGGTGGGCTCCCGTGCTGATCGCCTGGTCCACGCCGCAGGAGAGCCCGGATCTGGCCGGTGACGTGGACGGGCTCGGGGGCAGTGCATATGCGTACGCTCCCGATCGCCCCTACGTCCTGGTCGCCGGCCAGGTGGAGCTCGATGCGCCTGATTTCGTGGAAATGCTGCGGTGGCCGGATGGTTCCGAGTATGCACGCGCCGTCATCATGCACGAACTGGCCCACGTTGTGGGGCTCGACCACGTGGATGATCCCACCCAGTTGATGAATCCGGAGGGTACGGGCGTCACGGAGTTCGCGGACGGCGACCGGGCAGGCCTGGCACTGCTGGGCCGCGGGCCGTGCGTTCCCGAGCTGTGACGGGGGCCGGCGGGCAGGCCCCTACATGTGCTCTGTCCGGGCTTCCTCGTCCGGCACGTCGGGTTCTTCGCTGCGGTCCAGGACCTGCCACACAATGACCGATGCCGTCACCGCGGCGGCCAGAATACCGAGGACCAGCCACGCGGTCCTCGCAGCCCGTCCGCCGGATCGGAGTTGCTGCTCCGCACGGTTCAAAGCCTCCCGAGCGTGAACCCTCCCAGCAGCCCTGTTCAATCTACTCATCTCCGCCTTCCCGGACTCCGTTTGTTAGGTGCCCAAGCCTACTGGGCACCGGAAAATACCCAAATAATAACCGGAACGGGAGTGCTGAGCCGCAGACTACGTAACCATGCTTGTACTCATCGGGTTCAAGACAGTGGTGCGTCCCATGCCTGGACGGTTAGGGACGTGCCCGGTGCCGGGGCCGTCTAAGGGACTGCGGGGCAACGGTGAGGGCTCCGGCGTTCACCCTTGTCGGCCGCTCCCTGCGGTGCTATAAAAACTTGTATCAGCGGGCATGCATCGGATCAATGGTGATCACAGGAGGTGTGTGATGTTGATGATCAGGGGCCGCGCAAAGCTTCACACGATTGTTTCCAGGCGAAGGAGAATCACCGACAACAGATCCACGCCTTAACAGACCGGGACGGGATGCCGGAACACGCTAACGCTGCCTCTAGGGGCGGTTAGCTTCCGCTACGCCACAGCGCCTTGTAGCGCATTTTGCAGCAGCAGCGCGCGGCCCCTCCCGCAAAGTGGTCCCCGGCCGTGCAAACGGTCGGGGACCGCGCTACCCAGGGCAGCAGAGGGAGTCTGCGGCACACCATGGAGCCACGACCGTGGCTGTTGATGGGATTCCAGATGGATCAGGCGTCGATTGTTGGTTTTGCCCTTACTTACATCTTTACGATGGCTGGCGTATTCATCATGTTCTTACCGGCCATTTTCGTCTTCGCAATACTGCTGGTGCTGGCCGGAATACTGCGTCTGGTTGGCTTCCTATTGACCGTGGCAGCGATAAGGCCGCTGATAAGGCTGGGGCGGCACATCAGGAAATCCCTGCAGGAATTCTGGGCGAGATCCCACGGCCCCACTCGGCTGTTGCCGCACTGACTCCCCCGTCAGACCTGCCCGCGGTCAGACCTGCGCGGAGTTGTGCCACCAGCCTTCCCAGGCAGCGGAGGTCAGTTGACCTTGCGGGAAATCAACGGAGGAATCGGCCCCGCCGAATTGGGAATTTCCATCATTCTGCCGGGAACTGAAAGACTGCCCCAAGATATTCCAAAGCATGGCTTTTTCCTTTCGATGCGTCCAGCGACTCACATTTTTGAATGTGTGAATTAGCGTAACGGGGCCATGTTTCATGGCAGCGACTGAACGTTTCGGTTTTGTATCCAGATGCTCACCCCAACCGCAAGAGCACGACGGCGGGAACCTCCCGCCGTGGTACGCTTCCGCGTGTCCTCGCTGGCGGACTCAAGCGAGCCTCTGCGAGCGCCGGTGGATGAAATACTCAGCCACGGCAAGGTTGATAACCCAGGCCGACCCCAGAAGCCCCGCCCTGGTCAGTTCGTCGGGTGGGCCGATCAGAAGAAGCCAGGGGATGGACACCAGCGCTTGGGTTCCAGCGGCGATTCCGATGGCGTAGCCGCGGGCCATCCACGCACTGTGCCGGACAAAGTCCCGGCGCAGCACGGCGAGCATCCCCAGAACGATACTCACCGCCATGGCCGAACCGAAGACCAGCCGGAGGACGAGGAGAACGTCGCCGTCGCCTTCCGGAAGGTCGTAGAAGACCGCCATCCACAGCCCTGAGAGCGCGACGAGCAGGCCGGCCGGCACCAGTATGCGGCCGGCGAGGCGGTGCCAGCTGAACCTGCCGCGCCTCCCCCTGCGAAGCCCCGGTACGAACTGGAACGCCCCGAGCAGGCTGTACACGATGGCCGCAGGGATGTGGATCAGCACAGGCAGCGGCGAGTCGAAGAACCTGGCGTTCTCCGGGGTGACCTCGGCGCCGCCCGTCAGCTGGGCAAGGCGCAGGGTCCCGAAGATCACCGGGATAAGGCTCAAAACGATGAGGCCTGCGGGAAC
Source organism: Arthrobacter sp. NPDC093139 (assembly GCF_044754165.1). NCBI lineage: Bacteria > Bacillati > Actinomycetota > Actinomycetes > Micrococcales > Micrococcaceae > Arthrobacter > Arthrobacter sp. NPDC093139. The sequence goes on along the minus strand of NZ_JBIVOO010000011.1, from coordinate 133,135 downwards.
GGGCCACTGGGCCCGGGAGCGCCGGACGGGAATGGCGGGGGTGGCGGTTACCGCTGGCATGGTGCGTCCTTCGACTTGCGGGTGTACGGCGTACACCTCCGATGCTTCGAAGGTAAGTGTACGCTGTACACTTGTCAAGGGGAGATGACCACACGGAAGGGCTGACCATGATTCAGCAACGTGAGGTGACGCGGCGGGCGCCCTTGAACAGGGGCCGTGTCCTCACTGCGGCCGTTGCGCTTGCGGATGACGCCGGAATCGAGTCGCTAAGCATGAGGCGGCTCGCCCAGGAGCTCGGCGTCGTGCCGATGGCGCTCTACAAACACGTGGCGAACAAGGAAGAGCTTCTCGACGGGATGGTCGAAGCCATCATCGGCGAGATTGATCCTCCAGCCGGCGGGGCAGACTGGAAGAACGCCGTCCGGCTGCAGGTGCTTTCGGCGAGGCGTGCGCTCCTGCGGCACCCGTGGGCCCGTCCGGTGCTCGAATCCCGCACCAACAAGACCCCGGCAGTCCTTGACTATATGGACTCGTTCGTCGGAATGTTCCTTGCCGGTGGCTTCTCGGCCGATCTAACCCACCATGTCATGCACGCCCTCGGCAGCCGAATCTGGGGATTCACGCAGGAACTGTTCGACCACCCTAACGGCCGGACCGTTGAAGCCGACGTACCTGAGGAAGCGCGTGCCGCCATGTTCCGGCAGATGGCGGCACGGTATCCGAACATAGCGGCGATCGCCACCACTGCGGCACACGACGAGGGCTCGGTGGTCGGGACGGGCTGTGACGACCAGTTCGAGTTCGAGTTCGCCCTCGACCTCCTCCTTGAGGGTTTCGAGCGGCTGAACAGGCAGGGCTGGACTTCAAGACGCGCCTAGGACGAATGCGGGATCAGGCGAGGGAGAGCACAAACGAGAGTACAAAGCCGGCGGCGGTACTGAGGGCCACGGCGGGCCCGCCGTGCTCGTAGGCCTCGGGCATCAGCGTGTCGGCGAGCGAGGCAATGACGGCCCCTGCGGCGAAGGCCAGCGGCAGGGAAATCGTCTCCGGATCAGTGCCGGACAAGGGCCCCGCGCCCAGCACCACGGCAGCCACGAGCAGCACGGCACAGACGGTCCAGAGCCCTATGGTGGCTCCACCAGACCGGCCCTGGCTGCGCATGGACGATGCGCCGACCAGTGCCTCCGGAAAATTGGAGACGAAGATTGCGGCGAGCAGCGCCAGCCCGCCGGTCCCCTCGCCCAGCGATACGCCCAAGGCGATATTCTCCGGAACTCCATCCAGCGTTACGGCGGCCAGCAGCGCCATGCCGGCTGCGCCACGCGTGGACACAGCGCTAGGCGCCTTATCGGCGGCGGCCGCATCAGTGTCCAGCTTGGGGCTGCCCCGGAACTCATCGGCTGGTGTGGGCCGGGCGCCCGGCTGCGCCCAGCGGTCAAGCAGCGCACTCAAGGCGGTGAAAACGGCGGCACCCACAAGCAGGCCCAGCGCGGCCCGCATAATTCCGCCCCGCTGGTATGCATCCTCGAAAAGCTCGAAACTCAGCGCGGTGATCAGCGCCCCGGCGGCGAAGGAGAGGAGGATCGCGAGGAGACGCTTCGGCAGCTCAAAACGGACACCAATAAGAGCGCCCGCAACCAGGGCGCTCGAAGCCACCACGCCGAAAAGCAGCGACATCCCCACACGGACAGCATAGGAGCGGCCACCACAGAGGGGAAGAGCTATCGGTGTCCTGGTGCAGGCACGGACAGAAACCCGGCGTGTGAGCAGACTCACGCGCCGTCAGCTTGAGACGGCGGTGCCGCGCCGGGCATCATGGAACGGACAGCCGGGCACACGATTTCCCGTCCGGCGGGGCCCTGAGGTTCATGCTGACGCGTAGATATCAGTGGCTGAGAAGCACAGCTATACCCAACCTGGTGGACGCAACGAGGCCAAACCAGTGAGCTCACCTGAGCCTCACCAAGGTCTCCGATCGTTCACGGATTGACCGCTCCGGGCTTCGCGCCGACGCAAAGCCCATGACCGATATACGAATGAGGCACCGAATAATGACGTTCGAAACCACTGACTCCGTAACGCTGAAGATCTGGGACCGGTCCGCAATCGACCACACACTGGACACCGTCGTGCAGGACCTTTCCGCCAGGGCGAATGCCCCCAAGCACAGCATTGCCGTGACCTGCAGCGGGCCCAACACCTTCACGGTCAGCCTGAACCGCAGCGCCCCGACCTTCGAGGACGTTACGCGCTAGAACGCAGCAGAAAAGAACGACGGCGGGAGTTTCCCGCCGTCGTTTTTTCACGTTCCCTGAAGTCGGCCAGAGCGCGGCACAACATCGTGCCAGTCATTGGTTTCTTCAATCTTTAACCTTCAGATATGATCGCTTTTCCTTATGTAATTCCCCTTCCATACTGGACAGGACTCACAACGACGTGAAGGCTGGCGCAGCTTCGGTGCGCCGCCACCCCGACAAGAAGGCGACGGACCCATGACGGCTCTGACTTACACCCAAACCTCTGACGTGCAGGAGCGGCGCCCGGCCGGTGCAGTCCTCCCCTTGGAGGACTTTGACTGCAGTACCGGGGAGGAATGCTTCTTCTGCGCTTGCCCTGAAACTGACTGAGATGACAGCCACAACAGCCACGGAGACCACGACAACCGGCGGAAGGCCCTCCGTCCACCCCTGGAGCGTCCGCGACTTTCACTCGGACGATCTCGACCAGCTCATCGGTGTCTGGCAGGATTCCAGAACACCGGGCGCACACCCTGTCTACAGCCTCTCCGAAATCATCGATGCGTGCTCCAACGGCGTGGGGGTCGTCGCCGTGAGGGAGGGACGTGTGGTCGGGGCAGCGGCGTGCAGAATCCACGATGGCCGCGCCTGGATGGTCCTGCTCGCACAGGACCGGGAGTGGCGGGACCAGGGGCTCGGGAGCGCCCTCCTCGCCGGAATGGAAGACCGGCTCACCAGCCAGGGCATACGGCGGATCTCGGCGCTCCTGCCGGCTTCAGAAACCAGGGTCCGCGCCTTCCGCAACAGCGAGTACAGAGTGGAGGAGGACCTCCACTACTTTGAGCGAACCATCCCGCTGCAACCCCGCGAGATGGAGCCGTTGAGCCAGTTGGGTGGCCGCCTCCTCCCCCACGGGCTCTGGGAGGCGCTGGCCGGCATGCAGCGCGAAAAAGCGCTGATCGAACAGCGGCTGATCCTGCCGCTGGCGCGCACGGAACTCGCCAAGTCCCTGGGCGTTACGCCGCCACGCTCCGTGGTCCTGTTCGGGCCTCCGGGCACGGGCAAAACCACCTTCGCCAAGGCAGTTGCCTCCCGCCTCGACTGGCCGTTTGTCGAAGTCTTCCCCTCCCGGCTCGCCTCCGACCCCCAGGGTCTCGCCGGTGCCCTGCGGCAGATATTCCTCGAGATTAGCCGCCTCGAACACGCCGTCGTGTTCATCGATGAGGTCGAAGAAATAGCCGCCGCCCGCACAGGGGAAGCATCGTCTGCCCTCCAGGGGGTCACCAACGAACTGCTGAAGATCATCCCGGCATTCAGGGAAAAGGAAGGCCGCCTGCTGATCTGTGCCACCAACTTCATCCGTTCACTCGACAAAGCCTTCCTCCGCCATGGCCGCTTCGACTACGTCATTCCGATCGGCCCGCCGGACCTGGACGCCCGCAGGGCCATCTGGAACCGCTACATCCCACCAGCGGTGTCCCCGCAGATCGACCTGGACGCCCTGGCGCTCGCCAGCGAGCGGTTCTCCCCGGCGGATATCGAGTTTGCGGCCAGGAAAGCTTCCCAGCAGGCCCTCGAGCAGGCGGTGCAGGCGCCCCACCCGATACCGGAGGAGCAGATCCTCACGACCAGCGCCTACTTGCAGGCCATCGAAGGGACCCGTGCCACGGTCACCGAACCGGTCGTCAGGGACTTCCTGGAAGACATCGAGCGCATTGCGCGTGTCTGACAGGGCGGCTAAAGACCGGAGATAGAGAACGACGGCGGGAGTTTCCCGCCGTCGTTCTCTTGCGTTGTGCGTTGCTGCAGCCCTTACGGCTCAGGCGCGGGAGTGCTCGGCGAGGATGCCGTCGATCTGGCCGGCAGCTTCCTGCATGCCCTCCTCCATGCCCATTTCCACCATCTTGTTCATCTGTTCCTCGGACTCGAAGGTGGACCGGACGGTCATCCGCGTGCGGCCGCCGATATCCGCCAGCGTGACGGTCGCATGGGTTGTGCCCATGGCCTCGTCCGGCGCGCCGTTGTCGTCGGCGAAGCCGTCGTCGAACTCGAGGCGGTTGGGGGCGTCAATGCTGGTGATGCGCCACCAGCCGCCGGCTTTCTCACCTTCGGGGCCGGTCATGTAGTAACTGGCCTCCCCGCCCGGGGTGAATTCGTGCTTGCTGAACGTGGCCGGCCAGGTGGGCGGGCCCCACCATCGCTCAAGCTGCCGCGGGTCTTCCCAGATCTGCCAGACCCGCTCGACATCAGCATCGAACTCGGCCACGAGGGTGAAGCTCAGCGTCTCGGGATTCTTAGTGGAACTGATAACGGTCATTGCCGGACCCTTCCTAATCTTCAGCCAGGATGTCGGCGATCCGCCCGGCGCGCTGCCGCCAGATCGCCTCGTATTCATCAAGCAGCCGCCGGGCTTTCTGCAGGCCTTCGGGATTGCCCCGCACGATCTGCTCCCTTCCGCGCTTTTCCTTCGTGACGAGGGACGCGCGCTCCAACACCGCCACGTGCTTCTGAACGGCGGCGAAGCTCATGGCGTAGAGGGAGGCGAGGCCGGACACCGAGTATTCGCCCCCAACCACCCGGCGCATGATGTCCCGGCGGGTGGCGTCGGCGAACGCCTGGAAGAGACGGTCAAGTTCGGCTTCGCCCATCTGATCTACAACCATTTGGTTGTAGGATATGACGGTGGGAGAAGGGTGTCAACGCACATTTCCTCGCGCACACTGGATAAAGGGCGGGAGTAGTGGTGGGACCTGGAACGCCAAGTTCAGTAAGCTCGGCAATGTGGGCCTGGACCTCACCCCTTGTGGTGCCGTCGGGAAGCTCAAAACAGCCACGAACACCACAATTCAGGATCTGATAGCTATAACCAAACGTGAAACTCCGGCCGCTTCGGCGGCCCAACCGACGCAGATGGCCCACCCGGCCCAGGCTGACCGGCCAGGCCGAGTCCGCTCAGTGCGTCCGGTGGGAACGCGCACTGTGCTCGCGGAACTTTCGGGACTGCAGGACGTGCTCGCCCTGCAGGCTGCGCTCCTTGAGGCGCCGCTTCCGGGACAGCAGGACGTCCTGGCTGCGGCCGAAACCGTCATGGTCAGGGCAGAGTCGCCGGCTGCCGCCCGGCGCATTGGCAGGATCCTCCTGGAGCTGGACCTCACGGCTCCAGCGCCGCAGGACGGCGGGCTGGTGGTCATCGACACCGTGTACGACGGCGACGATCTCGCCGAAGTCGGGAAACTGACCGGCCTCGGCGTTGAGGGCGTAATCGCCGCGCACTGCGGCCAGACCTGGACCGTGGCGTTCGCCGGCTTCGCCCCCGGCTTCGGCTACATGGTGGGAGAGAACCAGTCACTCGAGGTTCCCCGCCGAAGTTCCCCGCGCACCGCTGTCCCGGCGGGGTCGGTCGCGCTGGCCGGAAACTACTCCGCCGTTTATCCGCGCAGGTCCCCCGGAGGCTGGCAGCTGATCGGCCGCACCGGAGCCCGCATGTGGGACCTCCGCCGTCCCGAACCCGCTCTGGCCAGCCCGGGCCACCGGGTGCGGTTCCGCGCGGTCCGCGACATCGTCCAGATGCCGCCGGAGCCCGCCGCTGCACCGGGCGGGGAGCAGCCCGCCGCGCAGGCCAGTTCCGGCCTCCGTGTCCTTTCGCCGGGAATCCAGAGCCTGATCGAGGACCTGGGCCGGCAGGGCCATTCCGCTTTGGGTGTCTCCGCGGCCGGGGCACTCGACCGGGCCTCGCTCCGCAGGGCCAACCGCCTCGTGGGAAACAGCCCGTCGGCAGCCGCCATCGAGACAGTGTCCGGCGGGCTCAAAGTGCAGGCTGTCGGTGACCAGGTGCTGGCCGTTGCCGGTGCGCCGTCGGACCTTTCGGTCCTCACGCCGTCGGACGCCGACTCCGGAGAAGCCGAACAGCGGCGCACCGTTCCGGTGGCCGCACCCTTCGCCCTCCTTGACGGCGAAATCCTCACCATCGGGGTTCCGGAAGCAGGCTTCCGGAGCTACCTCGCCGTTCGTGGCGGCGTGGCGTCCGAGCCAGTGCTTGGCAGCCGGTCCACGGACACCATGTCCGGAATCGGGCCCCCGCCCCTGGCAGCCGGACAGCTGCTGCCCGTCGGCGCTGAAACTGAATCCGGCGTCGTGGGCAGCCCGGAGGTTCAGCCCGACTACCCGCGCGGGCTCACCGTGCTGGACATCGTCCCGGGCCCCCGCGCGGACTGGTTCGACCAGGCTGCCCTGGATTCACTGTGCGGGCAGGACTGGACGGTCAAACCAGAATCCAACCGGGTGGGCATGAGGCTGCAAGGGACACCCCTGCAGCGCAGCCGTGCCGGTGAACTCCCCAGCGAGGGAACAGTGGCCGGCGCCATCCAGATGCCGCCGGAGGGCCTGCCCGTACTCTTCCTCGCGGACCATCCCATCACCGGCGGTTACCCGGTCATCGGCGTGGTGGTGGACCACCAGCTTGACCTGGCAGCCCAGGTTCCCATCGGCGGACGCATCCGCTTCCGCATCTCTCCCGAATACAAAACCGTCGCAATGTCCTGATGCCAGCAACACGGGTCAGCGCCGAAGACGACGGCGGGACCCCCGCCGTCGTCCGCCGCCGTTTGACGCGGGTGCCCGTAATTGCTCACAGTGGGTCAGTGCGGTCAAACGTCAAAAATGGGGCCCCCGGCTCCCCACACGCGGGCAGGCAACCCTGGGTGCGGAACACCGCCGCGCTGCTCGGCTTTCTGGCAGTGTCGTGGACGGTGTCGATGCTGGGGTCCCTGCCGATCAGGATGAACGCCGACGGCTGGTACGCCACGGCCGAGAAGGCCCCGTGGACCCCGCCCGGATGGATGTTCACCATGACCTGGTTGACGCTGTACACCGCTATGGCTGTGGCTGCCTGGCTTGTCTGGCGGCAGCGGCGGGTCCCCCGCGGTGGCGCGCTCAGGCTCTACGCGATCCAGTTGGCACTGAACCTCGCGTGGCCGCCGATGTTTTTCGGCATGTACCCGATGCTGGGGACCGCCGCACTGTGGCTGGCATTGATGATTCTTGGAGCCCTCACTGTGGCAGTGACTCTCACCGTCCTCCGCTTTGGACCCATCAGCAAGGCTGCCGGGCTGCTGATGCTGCCGTACGTTTCATGGCTCGTGTTCTCGGGAAGCCTGAACCTTTACGCAGCCCTGCACAACTGAGTCGTGGGGCGGTGCAGTTAGCTTGACGGCCTGGGAGGCCCTGGCGGTTTGGGCGGTTCGTGGAGGCCGAACGCCGAGCCCTGGTCGTCTTTGCAAAGCGTGAACCTGCCGTACTCGCCGGCACTCGTTTCGTCCCCAAGCCCAGGCTCATCGACTGAGCCGCCGAGGGCCCGCACTTTGTCCAGGGCAGCATCCATGTCCTCCACACGGAAGAACAGGTAGGGCGCAGCGCCGGGGTCCCCTCCGTGCATGCCGCCGGCGATCCCTGATGTGCCGATGATGAACCCTCCTCCCTGGGAGGGGCCGGGTGTAAAGTCCCAGCCGAACAATGTCCCGTAGAACGCCTTGCCCCGCTGGGGATCTTCCACGCCGATCTCAAAGAATGCTGGCTCGCCGGACATCGCTCCTCCTGGCCCTGGGTGAGAACGCACTCACCGTAGGTCGGATGCTCCGCTGGCGCAATGGTCCGCTGCTTGTACTCCGGCCGGACCCCTGCGCTACCGCCTGCCCCGCGGTAGCCTTGGGACGTGGAGAGCACATGACGGTTCGAAGTGCAGGCATCCTGTTGTACCGGCAAAAGGCGGAATCGGAGCCAGACGTCTGGATAGCCCATATGGGCGGGCCGTTCTGGGCCCGCAAGGATGAACATGCCTGGTCCATTCCGAAGGGCGAGTACGTCGAGGACGAGAATCCGCTCGTAGCCGCCATGCGGGAGTTTTTCGAGGAGATGGGCACCCCTGCACCGCCCGGCGACTACACGGAGCTTGGCGCTTTCCGTCAGCCCTCAGGCAAGGTCATCACGGTCTTCGCGGCCGAGGCGGATTTCGAGCCCGAGCAGATTGTGAGCAACACGTTTTCGCTGGAATGGCCCAAAGGGTCCGGGGTAGTTCGCGACTATCCCGAGATCGATGCCGCCAGATGGTTCACAGCATCCGAAGCGCGCACGAAGCTGGTGAAGGGGCAGGTACCGATCCTGGACGCGCTCCTTGAGCTCTTGGAGCCCGCTTAGCCAGTCACGACGACCAGCTCCACCGGGACTGCTCGGCGGACCGCGTCGTCAACAGGAGAATGCTCGTCCGCCCACCGGACGATGTCCCGAAGTGCGGTCTCGTCGGCGTCCTTGGCCGCCACACGGACCACAGTGCGCAGGCCAAGAGGCCCAGCGGGAACTTGATCGCCGAGTCCCAGCATGCCACGGTTATCAGATTCACTGTCGACTTCGACTTCCAGCAGGGACAGATCCACGCCCTTCTCCGCCGCCCGCATCGCAATGAGCGAGACGAGGCAGGCGGCGCTTGCGGAGCGCAGCATCCAGCCGGGGGTGGGCGCGGTACCTTTCCCGCCGACGCCGGGTGCCATGTCCGTCACCAGGGACCAGCCGCGGGGGCCGTCCACCCGCACCCGGAGCCCCTCCTCCAGCACGGCCGTGGCCTTTGAGTCGCGGGAGCGCGCCTTTTCGGGGCTGTCACTCAGGTACTGCCTAGACCTACTGATCGCTTGGGCTATTTCCGACTGCGACATGCTTGTGCTCACTTCCGCAACACGATCCGGTTCGGACCGGGCAAGAATACACCTCCCGTTCAGGAGGAGAAATGCCCTGCAGCCATCCCATGGAGGGCGATCCCGGGACCGCGGTGCTGGGAAAACCCACTCGGGTCGGCCGGCGGGCGGCGATAGTATGTGCCAGTGACTGGCAGGGTTTCGACGGGTGACGTCGTCGCGTTTCGTCTCGGCGCCCATAATCTCGCCGAACGGTTAGGCGAAGGCGGGCTGCTCGAGGCCGCCGGCCGGTGCGGGATTCAGAACAGCCCGCCCGGTTCGGCGTTGCTTGCCCTGCATGCGAGGGTGCGAAGCCTCACACCGGAACAGGTGGCCAGCGCAGTTGCCGAGGACAAGAGCCTGCTGCAGACCTGGTGCATGCGCGCCTCGCCGTTCTACTTTCCGGTCTCTGACGCGCCGATATTCACCACCGGAGTGCTGCCGCCCGGCGAGGAGGCGATGCGCCATCTCGTTCCCGGCGTGGAGCAGGCGTTGGAGAAACTTGGCCTGAGCCTGATCGAGACGGTCGGGCTGACCGGTGCCGAGATCGGTGACGTGCTGTCCGGGCGCAGGCTCGACATCAACCAGCTCGGCGCCGAGATCAGCACTCGGATTGCCCGCAGGCTGCCGAAGCGACAACGCGACATCTGGGAGGAAGAAGGTCCGTACGCCCGGGGGCAACCGCTCGGTGAAGGCGTCGTCCATTTCTGCGTCCGCATCCTCACCTTGCAGCGGGTGGTCTGCTTCGCGCCGCGCGCCGGGAACAAAGCACCGCTCGTCCTCGTCGACGAGTGGCTTGGCCATCGGATCCCCGACATCGCCCCGGACCTGGCGCGTGCCGAACTGCTTCGCCGCTACCTGCGCTGCTACGGGCCGTCGACACGCGGAGACTTCGCCGTCTGGGCGGGGATCCATGCACGTGACACCGGCCCCTGGTGGAGTTTGGTCGAGGACGAGCTGACAAGGGTGGAGTTCTGTGGTGCCACATGGATCCTCACCGAGGATCTGGACGCACTGCAGTCGGCGCAGATGCCGAAGGGTGCGCGCCTGCTCCCGCCACATGACCCTTATACCCAGATGCGCGACCGCGAAACGATCGTCGACAGGAAGCACCACCGGGAAGTGTGGATGATGGCCGGCGAACCCGGCACGGTCCTCTCGGACGGCAAAATCACCGGCACCTGGCGTCCACGCAAGAGCGGCCGGAAGCTGACCATCGCCATCACGCCGTTCGACTCGGTGTCAGACCGGGACAAGACTTCGCTGCAGGATGAGGCAGAGCAGCTTGGGCCGTTGCGGGGCGCGTCATCCGTTGACGTCGAGTTCGTCAGCTACTGACCCTCCTGGCCGCCGGGGAGGTCGGGGACATGCCGGCCTCGGCCGCGGCACCGCTGACCTCCTCTGGCTGTTCCGGCGGGGACGGTTTGTAAACCCATGCCACCAGCACCACCGAAATGATCATCAGCAGGAACCAGGAGACGAGCTTGTCGGGTGAGACCATGTGCCAGCCGTCCAGCTGGTTGGGGTAGAGCCAGGCTCCGGACCAGGTTGCGATGTTCTCGGCGATCCAGATAAACAGGGCAACCAGCAGGAACGCCAGGACCAGGGGCATCCGGAACTGCCGGCGAAACACGCGGAAGTGCATCAGGCACCGGCCGAAGATGACCACGACGGCGGCCAGCAGAACCCAGCGGGCGTCAATGATGTAGTGGTGCGTGAAGAAGTTCGCGTAGATGGCCGCGGCCAGGATCGCCGTGACCCAACGCCGCGGATATCTGGCGAAGCGCAGGTCGAAGAGCCGGAAGACCCGGACCATATAGGACCCGACCGCGGCATACATGAAGCCGCTGAAAAGCGGAACCGACCCTATGCGCAGGAAGCCCTCGGCCTCGTAAGACCAGGACCCGACGTCGGTCTTGAACAGCTCCATCACCGTGCCCACCAGGTGGAAAAGAACAATCACCCGTAGCTCACGGGCAGTTTCCAGCCGCGTGGCGACCATCAGGATCTGGATGGCGACGGCTGCGAGCGTCAGGAAGTCGTTCCTGGCCAGCGCGGCGCCGTCCGGATACCAGAGGCGGGCCGCCAGGATCACTGCGAGGAGCGCGGCGCCAAAGATGCACGCCCAGGCCTGCTTCAAACCAAAGACGGCAAACTCGAGGAGCCTCGAACGGACGCCGTCGGCAGCCGCACGGTCCAGGATCCGATGTGCACGCCCATCGATTCGACGCTCGACAGACGTGAAGCTGCGCATTGTTACCCCGTTCCCCCGCCACGAGTGGCACTGTATATTTTTCCGACCCACGCAGGAGGCCGCCTCGTGCGGCCGAACCGGCGTGGTTGCGAAGAAACCACCTTAACGCAACAGACGACGGCGGGAATCCCGCCGTCGTCGTCCTCATAGGTGCGACCTGAAAGGGTAGCGTGGCAACTGAACCGGCACCGACGACAATAAAGGGAACCCCACGTGGCAGCTACAAACTCCCAGGGCGGCGGACGAAGCGGTCTCTCGGCCCGGATCCTTGGCGGCGGAACCGAACCCGATCCCCGGTTCACCCTCGCCAACGAGCGCACCTTCCTGGCCTGGATCCGCACCTCGCTGGCCCTGCTCGCCGGCGGCGTCGCCGTCGAAGCCTTCATGACCGACCTCTTCGGCCCGGAACTCCGCAAATCCATCGCGGTGCTCCTGCTCGTGCTCGCCCTTGTCATCGGCGGCGGGTCGTTCTTCCGCTGGCTGAACGTCGAACGCTCCATGCGGCACAAGACCCCGCTGCCGCTGCCCTGGATCGCTCCCATCCTGGCCGCCGGCGGCGCTCTCGTCGCCGCCGTCATGGTGGTCTTCGTCCTCGTCCGCGCCGCCTGACCCGTGCCGCCACAGCGCGATACACAGACACACGGCGACGCCGGCCTCCAACCCGAGCGCACAGACCTCGCTTGGGGCCGCACCACCATGTCCATGATGGTGGCCGCCGCCATCTTCCTGCGCTGGATGCCCCATCACGGCTGGTTCGCCGGCACCCTGGTGGCCGCTGCGGTCCTGACCGCCCTGGCCATCAACCTCACGCGTAGACGCCGCCTCCACCGCGCCATCCGCGGCATCCAACAGGATGGGATGGCTCCTGACATCGCCTCGACGGCGGCCGTTGCGGCGAGCGTCGTCGTCCTCGCCGTCCTGGGAATCTACACCGTCCTCTTCCTGCCGCTCGAGTAGGAAGCAGCGCCCAGCTGCTCACATGTGCTGATCTACAAGAACCTGGTTTCCTCAGAATTTAAGCTGGGCCGCTCCGAATGACACGGCGAACTGCACGCACCACAGATCAACGGACTTATACTTCGAAAGATCGGCGTCCGCGGGAATCGCGTACACCTGGTTGCCCTGGTTTCCCTTGATCAGGCCGAGGTCAAGATAAGCCGCGGAACCGGCCGTGAACCATCCCGCGGTTCCCTCCACCACGTCGGCGGCGCTCAGCCAGACGTGCACATCCGGACCGTTGGAGGTGTCGAGATTCTCCAGGGTAAGCACCCGCGTGCCGTCCGGCTGCCTAATTATCCGGACGGTCCCGGTCGTCGCGTGTTCGTGGCTGATGAGGGAGCCTGAGGCGAGCTGGACCGGGCCGGCGGGGGTGTTCTGTTTAGGGGTCGCGGACGGGGAGGGTACCTCTGAAGCCGCGGGAGGAGACGGTGCCGTCCGTTCGGGGGACACAGCAACGGTGGGCAGCGCTTCATCCACCTTTACGTCGACAAACAGCAGCCACGGCTTGAACAGCGCCAGTCCAGCAGCAAGCACGATGGCGGCAGCCGCCACCGCGGCGATGACCCACCCCCGCTTGCGCCCCGTGCCCTTCACGGTGACCATCTAGCAACCCCGCAGTGACGAGACGACGGGTCCGAACACACCGGCACTCATGAATCCATCCTCCGCTTGCCTGCAACATCCGGCAATGGGCTGGAAAGCATCAGGGTACCCAATCTATATCAGTTGAAAATGATCGCTTTTCATGCATCATCCGGACTCACATACTGGTGAAACCCCATCACCAAGGATTGAGCATGAGAAAACGCATCCCCAAAACCAGGACCCCAACCAGCAAGTACAAGACTTCGAAAACCGGCCCGCGGACGGGCGACCACTGCCCTTTTAACGGATGGTGGGCGCCTGCCACGAATCCCACCGAGGGCCGCTTCATCAATGAAGGCAGCCTCATGCCCTCCGACGGGGGCGCGTCGGTGAACTGGGTGCTGCTGCCCGGCCAGATGGCCAACAGACAAGAGCCCAGGTACCACTACCCCAAGCCGGGACTCTTGGAGGATGACTAGAGGGTGCTGCGGCGTCCGGCTCAGTCTGTGGCCGCCGACTGAGACGTCGACTCCATCGTCGACCGGATTTACGCCGACTTGGCGAGTGCTCCTCCCCTGCGCACTCCCTCCCCTATTCCCCGAGGAACCGCAGCAGGAAGGGGACGGTGGCGTGCAGGGTGCGCACGTCCCCGCCGGTGGCCGCCTGCTCGCCGAGGTAGTCGCCGTGGCCACCGGGGACAATCAGCAGGCGGGCGCCCGGGATGGCATCGGCCATTCGCGCGGCATAGGCGGGTGTGACAATGTCGCGGTCGCCACTCACCACCAGCGTGGACGCCGTAATGGTGCCCAGTTCGTCGTCGGTCCAGCCGGGGAACTCCAGGATGCGTTGCCTGTCCAGCTCGAAGAGCCGCTCCACGTGGCCGGCTTCGGGGTTGAGGCGGCGGTCGGCGTCTTTGTAGATGTCCGGCATGTCATCGAGGATGGCCTTCGCCATGCCGTCCCAGAACTCGTCCGGCACGGCATCGCGGCTTGCGAAGGTGGACGCGGCGATGAGGTGCCGGACTCTGGCGGGGCGCCCGAGCGCCAGGGCGATCGCGGTGTGGCCGCCGGAGCTGAAACCCAAAACATCCACAGTTTCCACATGGAGCTGGCCCAGAACAGCGAGGATGTCAGCGGCGGAGTTCTCGGCGGTGAGGGGCCGGCTGGTCGGCTGGGTGCGGCCGTGGCCCTCCTCCTCCACGGCAATCACCTGGCGGTGTCCGGCCAGCAGCGGGATGAGCTCGCTGAAGTTCGTGCCGATGGTGGAGCCGCCACCCGGAATCAGGAGCAGCGGCGGCTGTCCAGCCACCTCCGGGCCGTGGACCTCGTAGTACATGCGAAGGCCGTCGTTGTCCGCATAGCCGTGGGCGAAGGTCACAGGGCATCCTAACCCCGGGCACTTTCGGCGAACAGGGTTCTGGCGAACAGGGTTCTAGGGTGCGGTCTCGACGAGCGTCAGCCGGATCATGCGCAGTTCGTCTTCCACCGCCCGGGACGGCCAATGGTTCTTGGCCAGTTCCCGTGCCCTGCTGAGATCGGCTTCCGGGAAAAGTGTGCCAAGCAATTCGGCGGCCTGAAGGAGGGCGATCAGTGCTGTGGTCCTGGCATCGGGCGGTGCTGCGACAGGCGGTGTAGCACCGGACACCTGACCGACGGGCTGGGCCGCATCGGGGCGAACTGCCTCAGGCAGGACCGTCTCGGGCTCCGTGGCCCTCGGCTGCACCCCACCGGGAGGCACCCCACCGGGAGACTCCGCACCGGGAGACTCCGCCACGGGACGTGCGGCAGGAGCCGGCGCAGGGATGACTACCGCCCGGATCTTTTGCATCAACGCCGCTTCCGGACTGTGGTCCTTCTCCGGATAGCGCACAGACTTGAACAGTCCAAGGTGCTTCTCACCGACATGCTCCACGATGCCCAGCGACGCCATCCGTTCGTACACCCGCTGCACTTCGCCGCGGCCCTCGAGCATGGAGACCCACCGCTTGGGTGTGTGGGGCCGTGGCTTCTCCCGGATGCGGTCCAGCTCGCGCTGGAATTCCGTGTCCGGGGCGGCGCCGGTGGCCTTGACGTGCTTCCCCTCCAGAGCAATGGCGCCCAGCAGGTCCAACTCGGCGAGTATTGCCCCGGCCAGCGTGGTCCTGAGCACGTAGGCCGGCAGCTGGGGTTCGCCGTCCTTGTCGTTCGTGGCCAGAAGGAGAAACGCTTGGGGAAGGCTCAGTTCCTCCGCCTTTGGTGTTTCCGCGTTCATACCTTCATGGTGGCGCAGTTGGGTAGCCGCCACAACGGTGCAGGGGTTCGTCGCGGGAAGAAGGCAGAAGGGTGCATCCAAATCTGCGCCGAAGGGCTATAACGGGTGCTGGGAGAACTGAATCGACGCCCCAGACGTGTTCGGAAAGGATCTGGCAATGGCTGACGACGGTATGGACATGGTCAGCGTCCGGTACATGGTGGACGACGTCGACACGGCCGTCGACTTCTACACGAAGCACCTCGGATTCACCCTCAGGATGAGCGCCGCGCCGGCGTTCGCCGACGTCGCACGCGGCCGGTTGCGGCTCCTGCTGAGCGGACCCATCAGCTCGGCCGGCCGGCCGTAGCCGGACGGCGCCGTGCCGGAACCGGGTGGATGGAACCGCATCCACCTCATCGTGGACGACATCGCCGCCGAGGTGGACCGGCTGCGCGCCGCCGGGCTCACGTTTCGAAACGACATTGTCACCGGCCCGGGCGGCCAGCAGATTTTGCTGGAAGACCCCGCCGGCAACGTCGTCGAGCTGTTCCAGCCCGCCGGTCACTAGCCGGCAGCGGACGACGGCGGGACCTCCCGCCGTCGTCCGTTTGCGTTTGGTGCCGCTCCCCTACGCGAACGGTCAGCCTTCCGGCAGGCGCCCGGCCAGTCCTTGGAGCGACGGTTCGCGGCCCAGCTCCACATGTGCGAAGGCCAGCGCGGCCGCCAGCTCTGCCTTGCCGTCATAGATGGCCTTGCACAGACTCAGGTGCTCTGCGCACTGAACCAAGGGGTCACGATGTCCCGTCAGGGTGAAGAGCCACTGCATCCTCCCCAGCAGCGGCTTCATGGAGTACTCCAACAGCGAGTTGCCCCCCATCGCCACGATCTCTGCATGCAGGGCCGTATTGCTGAGCGGTATCTGCGCGTGGTCGTGGCGCAGGGTCGCTTCTTCGGCCTGGTCCATCATCTGCTGCAGCCGCGCCGGCGACCGGCCACTGGCCGCAGCCTGGGCAGCAAGGCGCGCGGCGAGGACTTCCAGGCTGAGCCGCACATCAAAGAGTTCGTTGACATCGCGCAGCGTGATCTGTTTGACGGTGGCACCGCGCCGCGGGGAGGTGTCTATGAATCCTTCGGCTTCGAGCTGCTGAAGGGCTTCCCGGACGGGCACCCGGGAGACAGCCAACGTCTGGGACAGATCACGTTCCCTGAGCCGGGACCCTGGCGCGAACTCGCCCGAGATGATCAGTTCCCGGATCCGTTCCCGGGCAGTGTCAGCCGAGGACGCGGGAGATTCCGCTTGGGCTGTCATTCGTTCCTCCCGTTATTGCTGCAGCATCGTACGTCCCGCTCAGTTATTCAGGTCCACGTGGATGCCGACCCCCTGACTGAGCGCAGCGTCGTACAGGAGCCGGCCGATGGCAAGGTCCTGCAGACCGATACCTACCGAATTGAACAAGGTTACGTCCTCATCGCCAAGGCGCCCTGCCCGTATCCCGGCCGCCACATCGCCAAGCTCTGCTTCCACGTCCTCAAAGCGCATGACACCTTTGGCCACCGGGATGATCAGCCCGCCGGACTTGGCCTTGGCCGTGGCCAGGCTGTCCACGAAGACCCTCGCCCTCACCATGCCCGCCGAATCAATCTCCCGGTGATCGGCCCGGGGACGGGATCCGACGGCGTTCACGTGCAGTCCCGGCCTGAACCATTCGCCCTTCACCAGGGGCTCAACGGCCGGGGTGAGGGTGCACAGCACGTCGGCAGCCTCGACAACTTCCTGAACGGTGGACGCCCGCCTGATGCTCAGGCCGTGATGGGAAATCTCCTCGCAGAAGGCCGTCACGGTGTCTGCGGAACGGGACCAGACCACGACGTTTTCAATCGGAAGGACGGCCACCATGGCTTCCACGTGCGCCACGGCCAAGGCGCCTGCACCCACCAGTCCCAGGGTGGTGCTGCCGGGCCTGGCGAGCAGCTTCGTCGCCACGGCGCTGGCGGCGGCGGTGCGGACCCGGGTGGGGACTTTGCCGTCCAGGATGGCCAGGGTTTCTCCCGTCAGCTGGGAGACAAGCATGATCGTGGACCGCTGCGTGGGCAGGCTCGACTCCCGGTTCGCGGGGATGTCCGCCAGCAGTTTCACGGATGCCAGCTCCTCCGCGCCGGACAGTGCTGCCATCGGCAGGAACCTCGCGTCCGAGGACGGCAGGAGAAGGGAATCCGGCGCGGGCTGAACAGCGGTGCCCCGGCTGAGGCCGGCAAAGGCGCGTTCGACGGCGGCGATCGTCCCGGGCATGTCGGCCAAGGCCTGGAGCTCGGAGGCTTTAAGAATCAGGGTCATGGGTGGCTCTCTAGGTGGGAGGGCGCGTTTGACGGCGCTTTACGAAGTGGGGAGCGGGCGGCGTCGCCCTTGTCTGTACCGTCCGGTCAGAGGTCATTCCGGACGAGGGCTCCCTGCGCCACCACGGCGCTGACTTGCTCCAGGGCCGAGGGGCTGTTCAAGGGATCAGAGTCCACGATGACGGCGTCTGCAAAGGAACCGCGCACCAGGCGTCCTGCACGCTCACCCCACCCGAGCAGCGCGGCGGCATTTACTGTCGCGGCCCTGAGCGCGTCCAGTGGGGAAAGCCCGGCCTCCCCAAGAAGACGTACTTCTGTGCCGATCGGAGTCACATCGGAGCCGAAGGAGTCCGTCCCCGCCACCACCGTCACACCGGCCTCATGGGCAGCCTTCACCGCTGCTGTGATGATGGGCGTGTACTCTTTGCCGCGGGCAGCAAGGACCAGGTTGGCCGAGCGTGCCATGCTCGTGATGGCGTCCAGTGTGGGTGTGAAGTACGTGCCACGGCTGGCCATCCGGGAGATGGTCTCCTCGGTGACGAAGACGCCGTGCTCGATGCTGCGCACACCGGCCCGGACGGCACCGTCGATCCCCTCTGCGCTGTAGGCGTGGCACAGCACGCCCGCGTTGCCCGAGGCCTTGACCACCGCGGAGAGCTGCTCGTAGTTGTAGACGAGTTCGCGGGGGTCCTGTTCCGGCAGGCCGGCTCTGGGGTTGGCCCGGGTCTTGATTACCTTGGCGCCGCGTTTCAGGTTGACGCGCGTGAGGTAGGCAAGGTCCGACGGCTCCGTGACTCCCCCGGACAGGGACGCGAGCGGGGCAAGGTCCGGATCTGCCAGGAGCGAGTCCCCCAGTTCTGGTGAAATGAACAGCCCGGCCGGGCTCATCCGAGGCGAGGCTCCGGCGGCCCAGTCGGGCAGGGCAGCCAGGGCGACGTCCTGATAGAAGCTGCTCGACCCGCTCCGGACGCTGGTCGCGCCGCCCTGCAGGATGGCCCGTGCATCGGACAGCGCGTTCGCATGCACATGCACGTCGATGAGGCCGGGAAGGACCCAGCGCCCGGACGCATTGACGATGCGCGCGCGGCCGGCCAGAGCGGCGACGGCACGCCGTGTTTCGTCGCGGGAGCCGACGGCGGCTACCTTGCCTCCTTCCAAAACAAGGACCCCGTCTTCCACCGCGTTGCCCGTCTTGGGGTCCACGATGGTGCCGCCCTCAATTATCATGGGCTGCGGCGAAGCGGGGCGGTCAGGGTAGCCGGGGCTGGAAGGATTGTCCTCCGCATGCGCGGCAGGGGCAGTTCCAAGCTGGGCAGCCAGGCTGGCCACCGAGATTCCGGCCAATGCGGCCGCTCCTGCGAGGATGCCGCGGCGGGGAAGCGCGGCTGCAGGCGGGGCGGCAGGGGTGTGATCGTGCAGGCACATTGTTTTCTCCAAGGGGATGGGCCCTGCCGAAGCAATGCTCGGCGGGCGAAGGGTCAAGGCTGGTTGCTCTGGTATACCAAGAGAAGGGCGGAAACCTCAGCTCCGATGATTGTTCCCGCTATGGGATGGCGACCGGGCTGGCCATTTTTGCGTGCGGATATGTGGGCGGAAACAGCTCGTCGGCCTCCCGGCGCTGAACGTCCCGTTCCGAGTAGGCTGCCCGCATTTCGCCGAACAGCCGCTGCCCTTCAGCCCTTAGTGTGTCGAGGTCGACGCCGGGCAGCCTGCCGCCAACCACCACGGGGCGTCCTGCCACGAAGGTGTCGGTCACCTGGCGCGCCGTCCCGTTGAGCACCAGCGTGCGCAGCGGGTCCTCGACCACGCCGTCGCCGAAACTGCCCAGGGAGACAACCGTGATGTCGGCCTGCATGCCGGGGGCAAGCCTTCCCAGATCGGCCCGACCGAGGGCCCGGGCACCGCCGAGGGTGGCGGCGTCGAAGTAGTCGGCCAGGGTGCCGGCGTCGGGCCTTTCTTCGACCATCCGGGTCAGGTGCATGCCGGCGTCCATGCCGCGCACAAGATCCGGCGGGAAGGAGTCGGTCCCCAGGCAGAGGTTGATGCCTGCCTCCCGGAAACGGTCGAACGAGACAAGCTGCTTCTGGTAGCGGAACGACGTCAGCGGGCAGTGGACAATGCTGACGCCGTGACGGGCGAGCAAGTCCAACGGTCCGCCCGGCGCAGACGCCGCCGGGTCCTTTCCGTCGATCACCACACCGTGCGGGATGAGAAGGCGTGTGCCGAACAGTCCGGTGGACTCGAGCAATTCCAGGACGCCGCGCCCGGCCGAACGCTGCAAGAGCCCGTCCTCGAGCGGGGATTGGAGGCAGTGGAGCCGGACGAGCGCGTTCCGCTCCCGGGCGATCCGCGCCGTCTCCCGCATGAGCTCTTCAGACAGCGTCTCAATGCGGCATGGCAGCAACACCCCGGTGACGAGCGGGTCTGCCAGTTCGGCGGCGTAGTCCATGAAATGCTCTGCGTCGCTGAGGCCGGCAAGCCCCAGGGCTTCGTTAGAGTGGACTTCCCGGCCCCCTGCGGCCGTGGTCACATGGACCCCTGACCGGTACGCGGGGCCAAGATAGCCGCGCAGCCCGATCCGCCGGCTTGTCTCTGCCATGTCCACCAGCTCATGGAGGTTCTCGGCCCAGGAACTGTGGATCTCCGAGGCGATCGGCATGTAGGTGGTGATGCCGTGCAGGGCGAGCTGCGCCAAGGCGAACTCGCGGACCGTGGCGCGCTCCGCGGGGGTAAACACGTCCCTGCGGCGGTGCGCGAAGTAGTCATCCGACCACAGGTGGCCGGCCGCTGTATCAGGCGAGGGCCACGAGTCCAGGATGAGGTGATCGATGTCGGCGAGGGCGTCGAGGTCGATCAGGCCGGGCATGACCAGGCTCTGGCCATAGTGGCGCTCCTCATCGACCGGCCCCCCGTAGTCGCGTCCCACGAAAACGATGGACTCACCGTCGAAGACCACCTCGCCGTCCTCGATGAGCGTGTGCTGTGTTCCGTCGAACCCGAGAACGTACCGGGCAGAAATTTTCCTGTACAACGCGCCTCCCAAAAAATGTGACTTGCCTCTCAATGGGTACGAGTATACAGTCATTTGGTATACCAAACACAAGATCCCGCGATACGGCGAGATTCGTTTGTTCTGATACCTGATCCTTCTCGAAAGGCCTGCGTCATGCGCAATGAAGCGAAGACCACAGACGGCTCCATCACCGCCCTGGCGGAAACACCCCCTGCCCCTCCTTTCCGTGCAAGCCCCGCCACCTGGGCCGCGATGATCGCGCTCTCCACCGCCATCTGTGCCGTGGCCATCATGATCGGAACCCATAAGTTCCAGCTCGGCCCGGCCGCAATAGTCCTGATGCCCATCCTGTGGACCGTGCTTATCGGCGGGTTCCTCGGAGTCCAGAAATGGAAGCCAATCGGAGGGCGTTCCCGGGCTGTGTCCACGCACCTGATGGACGTGGCCATCGTCTTCTTCCTGGCGGGCCTCGGAACCCAGATTGGCCCGTCGCTGACGAAGTTCACCGACATGGGCCCGGCAATACTCCTGCAGGAGGTGGGGCACGTTGTCGGCACGGTGATCCTGGCACTGCCGGTCGCCGTTGCCCTTGGCCTCGGCCGCTCAGCGATCGGCGCCACATGGTCAATCGACCGCGAGTCCTACCTTGCCTTCGCCATCCAGCGCTTCGGCGTCCGCTCCCCTGAATACCGCGGAGTATTCGCCGTGTGGGTGCTCGGCAGCGTCTTTGGCGCCGTGTTCATCTCCCTCCTGGCAGGCCTTCTCGGCGGGCTCGACATCTTTGATCCCCGGGCCCTCGCCTTGGGCCTCGGCCTGGGTTCGGCCTCCATGATGCTCGGGGGCGTGGGCGCCCTGTCCATCCTGTATCCCGAGATGGCCGGGGAAATCATGGCCCTCGCGGCACTCTCCAACCTCGTCACCAATATCGTCGGCTTCTATGCCGGTGTCTTTATCGCGCTGCCGATGTGCCAGAAGCTCTACAAGATGTGGTCCCGCATCTTCGGACGGGACGACCTCGGCCGCCGTGTCCGCCGCGGCGCCCTCGTTGGTGCTGCGAGTGCAGCTTCGGCGGGCCGTTCAAACTCGGCAGGCCGCTCAGACTCGGCAGGCCTGGGCCGGGCGGAGACCGATTCTGATGAGCCGTCGGGCATCGACGCAGTGGACGTCGACGGCATCGAAGAGGACCCCACAGTTGTCCGGACACCCAGGACGTGGCTCATTGCCTTCGCTGCGACCGGGATCGCCGGCATCCTGCTAAACGCGCTGGGCACCGGCTCAGCCCGGCCCCTGGATGTCGTCGGCGTGCTCATCCTCCTGGCCCTCACCGCCGTCGCGCTCGTGCTCGCGAAGCTGGTCCCGGTGGTCCCGTCCAGCATCTGGGTCCTGGCACTGGCCACCATTGCCTCCGCGACGTTCATCCCCATCGGTCCGTTCGTCGCCTCGGCCGCGCAGAACATCAACGTCCTCTTCGCGGGCCTGCCCATGATCGCCCTCATCGGCATGTCGCTGGGCCGCGACGTCAAGGCGCTGCGCTCACTGAGCTGGAAGGTCGTCATCGTCGCCCTGATGACGTTCACGGCGAGCTTCGTGGCCGCGGCAGTCATCGCCCAGGTTGCTTTCCACTTCTGATACACGCTGCACGTAATCAACGCTGCTGCGGGGAAGGCGCCGGTCCATGTGATCGGTGCCTTCCCGCCGTCGTTCACTGGAGTCCCGCTTCACCGCACTGTCCCACTTCACCGCACTGTCCGACTTCACCGCACTGCGCGACGCAGCCCAGCCGAAAGGAATGACCATGCTCATCACCAACGTCCGCCCCTGGGGCGGGGACACCGTCGACCTTGAGGTTCGGCAGGGACGGATTGCCGCCATTCACCCTGCGGGTAGCGCCGCGGTTGGACATGCAGACCCCGCCGGCGGGCCAGTTGACGGACGGGGCCGGATCGCCCTTCCTGCGTTCACGGACGTGCACGTCCACCTCGATTCGACCCGGATCGGGCTGCCGTTCCGGGAGCACACGGCCTCGCCCGGCGTGTGGAACATGATGCGTAACGACAGGGAGAACTGGCGCGACACGCCGCTCCCCTACCGGGATGTGGTCGCCGGGACGCTGGAGCGGATGATTGCGCGGGGCACCACGCGCGTCCGTTCCTACGCCCAGGTCGATGTGGACTGCAAGCTCGAGCGCTTCGAGGCAGTCATGGCCGCCAAGGAACGCTTCGCCCACGCCGCCACCGTAGAAGTCATGGCCTTCCCGCAGGCAGGCCTCCTGCTCGAGGAAGGCACAGTGCCGCTCCTCGAGGAGGCCCTCCGTGCAGGTGCGACGACGGTCGGCGGCATTGACCCCTGTCAACTGGACCGCGACCCGGTCCGCCATCTGGATATCGTCTTCGGTCTGGCCGAGAAGTACGGGGTCGACGTCGACATCCACCTGCACGAGCCCGGCCACATGGGCGTTTTCAGCGCGGAGCTTGTCTTCGAACGCACCCGCGCGCTGGGCATGCAGGGGCGCGTCTCCCTGTCCCACGCCTACGATCTGGCAAACGTCCACCCCGATGTCACCGCCCGGATCGTGGAACAGATGGCCGAGCTCGACGTGGCCTGGGCAACGGTGGCCCCGGCAAGTGGCGGCACGCAGTTTAACCTGGCCGAGATGACCGAGGCCGGGATCCGTGTCGGGCTGGGCGAGGACGGTCAGCGGGACTACTGGAGCCCGTACGGCAATTGCGACATGCTGGACCGCACGTGGCAGCTGGCCTTTACCCACCGGCTGCGCAAGGACCGGCTGATCGAGCACTGCGCGGCGATCGCCACCATCGGAGGTGCGTCCATTATGGACCGCACCGTCCAGCGCCTGACGAGCACCGACGACCGGCCCGGACTGGCGCTCGGCGACCGGGCCGACGTCGTCCTGGTCGACGGCGAAACGGTCACGAGCACCGTCATGGACCGCGGCACCGACCGCACCGTGATCCATGACGGGAAGCTGGTCGCCGACGGGCTGGCCGTGCTTCCGTCAGACGGATAGGCGTTCAGCTGCCAGCCGAGTGCCAGGCCGGCAACCGCACCTCCGATGATCGGGCCCCAGATGGCCCGCTTGCGGTCAGGCCAACGCCGCCGCCAGTTCCTCGATGATTTCGAACTGCTCGCGGACGCCGCCCTCCATGCCGGACTGGGCAATCATGTCCCGGACTTCCTTGCTGCCCGCATCGGTGCGGATGGTGACCGTAGTGGCGCCGCCGTCGGCATCCTCAAACGTGACAGTGTTGACCACTGCCCCCTCCTCGCTCCCAGGCGCACCCTCACTCCCAGGCGCAGCGCCGGGCAGCTCCATGACTTCCGTCTGCACGATCCGCTCGTTGGGCTCGATGTCCGTGTACGTCCCGTGAAAGGCGACCTCAAACCCACCGTTCGCCACCATGACGTACCGCCACGCCCCGCCCACCCGGAAGTCCATCTCAACAACGGTCATCTCACCCCGCCGGCCCGGCCACCAGCGCCGGACGAGGTCGGGTGTGGTCCAGGCCTTGTACACGAGGTGCCGGGGTGCGTTTAGTGTCCGGGTGATACGTATTTCCTGATCGCCGGGGAAGTCGACCTTCATGGTGCCGCTGCTTGTCTGTGCCATTGCCCTATCCCTACGCTTGGTCTTCTTGATCCTTGAGGTCCTCCAGCATGCCCTCCAGGGCTTCGAACCGCTCTTCCCAGAGGTGCTGGTAGCTGGCAAGCCAGTCGTGCATGGGCTTCAGCGCAAGCGGATTCAGCCGGTAGAGCCGCTGCCGGCCTGCGTCGCGCACGTCCACCACGCCCACTTCCCGCAGTACCCGCAGGTGCCGGGATACGTGCGGCTGGGCCAGGTCCAGAAGGTCAACGAGGTCGCTGACCGGCCGCTCACCGCCGGCCAGGACATCGAGGATCTCCCGACGGCGGGGCTCGGCCACCGCGTTGAACGCATCCGTCGTTGTTGCTGCCCTTGCCATGCCGAAATTATATATCCATATGTATATGCCTTGAAAGGTTCTCCCTGGGTTAAAGAAGCACCGGGACGCGTGTGTCTGGAGCACAGACAGCTGCCAGCACACGACGCGTCTGTTAAGCCGCATTGCGGATCGTGGCGCCTCGTTTCCTGATGTGCCGGCTGGATGGCGCCATAAGTAGCGCCATTTCGTCCCGTTTCGCTTCCATTGCGCAGCGCTCGCCGCAGGGCTGGAGGCCGTGATTAGGTGTTTCCACGGTCAAGGCCGTGGCCATACCAGGACGCAAGCGAACAGGAGGAACCGATGACTGCGACAGCCGCCCGCGTGCAAGGCACACGCCGCTCTTCAGGTTTGTCCTGGCGGGCATGCCTAATGTGCCGCCTGACCCGTTCCTGTCCGGAGTGTTCCTCTCCGTTGACTGCTGATCTCTAACCGCGGCCAACACCGCCGGTTCTTCTTCCCTTCCGGGCTCTCTTTCAGGGCCAGCTCTGCTGTGCCTTCTTATCCGACACCTCGCTCAAACCCTTTCCGAAAGGTCAAGCATGTCCCCCGCTGATTCCACCCTGCCCCCTCGAACCACACGCGTGCCATCGTTCAGCCGCCGCCGTGCCCTGGGAAGTCTCCTGGCCATTTCAGCGCTCGGCTTCCTCACGGCGTGCGGCGGAAACGCCACGGCCGGCGGCGGGCAGGGCTCACTCGCGGCCACGGCTCCTCTCGCCACCTCCGTACCCGCCGGAACCACTATTAAGGTGGGCGATCCCACCATCCACGTGGCTCTGGAGCTCTCCGGTCTGATCAAGGAACTGGACGGCATCAACGTGGAGTTCGCCAACATCTCCGGCGGCCCGCAGACCACGGAAGCCTTCCGCGCCAACGCCCTGGATGTGGGTTCGGTGGCAGACATCCCACCGATCCACGCCACATGGACCGGCCTTGACGTCCGGATCATCGCCAGCGCCTACCGGCAGGACGCCGTGAACCACCCGCTGTACGAACTCGGCGTCGCCCCCGGCTCCGGCATCTCCAAGCTGGAGGACCTTCGAGGCAAGAAAATCGCCTACAGCCCGGGCCAGGCCCAAGGTGCGCTGGTGCTGAGAATCCTCGAAAAGGCAGGGCTGACGCAGGACGATGTCCAACTGGTGGAGCTGCCCAGCACCGGCGACACCTACTCCACCGTGCTCGCCAGCAAGCAAGTGGACGCGGCGCCGCTGGGTGGTGTGCAGATCAAGCGCTATCTTTCCAAGTACAAGGCCGACGGCGCCACAACACTCCGGCATGGCCTGCGCGACGATCCGGGCCACCTCTATTCCCCCGCCAAGGTCCTGGCCGACCCCGCCAAGGCCGCCGCACTCGCTGCCTATGTCAAGGTCTGGGGCAAAGCCCAGCGCTGGATCCAAGACCACCCCCAGGAATGGCTCGAGGGTTACTACGTCAAGGACCAGGGCCTCTCCCGCGAGGACGGCCTCTACCTTATTAAGGCGGCGGGCAAGCGGGACCTGCCCACGTCCTGGGCCGAGGGCATCGCCCGGCACCAGCAGACCATCGACCTGCTGGCGCGGGAACAGAAAAAGCCCCGCCTGAACGCGGCGGACCTCTACGACACCCGCTTCGAGGCCATAGCCGGCACCGCCTTCGCGGCGGCGGGCAAGGGCGGTTCAGCGTGAGCGCGGCCCCGGTACTGGAACGTCCCGCCGTCGAACCCCACCTGGACCCTGCACTCGCCGCACGCGAGGACCTGCGGCCCACCGGCAGGAGGCTGGGTCCCGGACGACGGCGGCGCCTGGCCTGGCTGCTGGGCCCGTCGGCCCTGTTGGGGCTATGGACCATTGCCTCGGCAACAGGGCTGCTGGATCCGCGGATCCTTTCCGAGCCGTGGACGGTGGTTACCACGGCCGGTGAACTGATCGCAGACGGCAGGCTGCAGGAAAACCTCGCCGTCTCCGCCCAGCGGGCAGGTCTGGGGCTTTTCTTCGGCACGCTCGTCGGCGCGGTCCTGGCACTCCTTTCCGGGCTGAGCCGCGTGGGCGAGGCGCTGATCGACGGACCGGTGCAGATCAAACGAGCCATCCCCGGGCTGGCCCTGATCCCGCTGCTCATCCTGTGGTTCGGGATCGACGAGACCATGAAGGTGCTCACCATCACCCTGGGCGTCTTCGTCCCGGTCTACCTGCAGACGCACGCCGGCCTGCGCGGAATCGACCTGAGGTACGTCGAGCTGGCGCAGACCGTCGGGCTCAGCCAGGCGGCCTTCATCCGCAAGGTGGTTCTTCCCGGAGCGCTCCCCGGGTTCTTCCTGGGTCTGCGCTTCGCGGTCACCGGTGCCTGGGTGTCCCTGGTGGTGGTGGAGCAGATCAACGCCACCAGCGGCATCGGCTACATGATGGAGCTTGCCCGCACCTATGGCCAAACCAACATCATCGTCCTCGGACTGGCGGTCTACGGCATCCTTGGTCTGCTGTCCGACGGCACCGTCCGCTTCATCGAACGAAAGGCCCTCTCATGGCAGCGCACCCTGGCGGGCTGACCGCCGTCGCACCCTCCCCCGTCGAAGCCTCCGCGGGAACGGAGCTCGCCGGTGACGTCTCGGTGCGGGGCCTGATCCGCAGCTTCGGGCCCAAGGGCGTCCTGAACGGCGTGGACCTGGACATTGCCCCCGGCGAGTTCGTGGCCCTCCTCGGGCCCAGCGGCTGCGGCAAGAGCACGCTGCTGCGCGCCCTCGCCGGGCTGGATCATGATGTGCGCGGCAGCGGCGTGATTCGCGTCCCCGAGCGCGTGTCCGTGGTCTTCCAGGATTCGCGGCTGCTGCCGTGGGACACGGTGCTGGGCAACGTCACCCTGGGCCTGCGGGAGCACGACGCCGAGTCCCGGGGACGCAAAGCCCTCGCCGAAGTGGGGCTTGCCGGCAGGGAAAAGTCATGGCCCCACGAGCTCTCCGGCGGCGAGCAGCAGCGCGTGGCGCTGGCCCGGTCTCTGGTCCGCGAACCGCAGCTGCTGCTGGCCGACGAGCCATTCGGCGCGCTGGATGCCCTGACCCGAATCAAAATGCACGGGCTGCTCCAGGACCTGGTGGCAGCACACCGCCCGGCCGTCCTGCTGGTGACCCACGACGTGGAAGAGGCCATCGCACTGGCGGACAGGATCGTGGTCCTCGACCACGGCCGCATCGCCACTGTCCGCACCGTGGCGCCGGCATTCAGAACATCCGCTGCCGGAACCCACACAGATGCAGCCGGGCACGACGCCCTGCGCCGCGACCTCCTGTCCGATCTCGGCGTCGTCGGCTCCAGCCACTAACCCTCATACCCGAAGGACCATCCCATGTCTTCTGAAAACTTCTCATCGAACAGTGAATCCAGCCACCGCCGGCTCCACCTCAACGCCTTCCTGATGAGCACAGGCCACCACGAGGCGTCCTGGCGGCTGCCCGAAAGCGACCCGCGGTCCAGCACCGACGTCGAGCATTACAAGCAGCTGGCCCGCACCTCCGAACGTGGGAAGCTCGATTCCATCTTCTTCGCCGACTCCCCCGTCCTGTTCGGTGAGG
The DNA here is from genome assembly GCF_044754165.1 of Arthrobacter sp. NPDC093139. NCBI lineage: Bacteria > Bacillati > Actinomycetota > Actinomycetes > Micrococcales > Micrococcaceae > Arthrobacter > Arthrobacter sp. NPDC093139. Next base: position 105,238 of record NZ_JBIVOO010000011.1, on the reverse strand, counting down.
TGGGCCGCCGTCCGGCCGGAAAGCTGGAACCAACGGTGCTCCTGACCGCCATCGCAGGCGCCACCGAGCGCATCGGACTCATTGCCACCGCCTCCACCACGTACAACGAGCCGTTCAACCTGGCCCGCCGCTTCGCGTCCGTCGACTGGGCCAGCGGCGGCCGCGCAGGCTGGAACGTGGTAACCACCGCCGGCCCCGACGCCGCCCGGAACTTCGGCGTGGACGACCAGCCTGCCCACGCCGTCCGCTACGAGCGCGCCGCCGAGTTCATCGAGGTGTCGCAGAAGCTGTGGGACAGCTGGCAGGACGACGCCGTGCTCGCGGACAAGGCCGACGGCGTGTGGGGCGACTCCGGGAAGATCCGCACCATCGACCATGAAGGCAAGCACTTCAAGGTCCGCGGTCCGCTCAACGTGCCCCGCTCACCGCAGGGGCACCCGTTGATCGTCCAGGCCGGCTCCTCCGAGGACGGCAAGGACCTCGCCGCCCGGTACGCGGATGCCGTTTTCACTGCGCACCAGACCCTGGCGGATGCGCAGGCCTTTTACCGTGATCTGAAGGCCCGCACCGCCGCCGCCGGGCGGGATCCGGAGACCATCAAGATCCTTCCCGGCATCGTCCCCGTCATCGGGGAAACCGAGGCGGAAGCCCTGGCGCTGGAACGGGAACTGGACCGGCTGATCAAACCTGAGTACGCCCGGATCCAGCTGGCCAGGACCCTGCGGGTTGCCCCCGAAGACCTGCCCCTTGACCGCCAACTGCCGGACAACCTGCCCAGTGAGGACGAGATCGAGGGGGCCAAGAGCCGCTACACCCTGATCGTCCAGCTTGCCCGCCGGGAGAAGCTTACGGTCCGCCAGCTGATCGGCAGGCTGGGCGGCGGCCGCGGGCACCGGACCTTCACCGGCACACCGCTCCAGGTGGCGGACGCCATCCAGGAATGGTTCTACGCCGGCGCGGCGGATGGCTTCAACATCATGCCGCCGGTGCTGCCCTCGGGGCTGGAGACGTTCGTGGACAAGGTGGTGCCCATCCTGCAGGAGCGCGGCCTGTTCCGCACCGAGTACACCGGCCGGACCCTGCGTGAACACTATGGCCTGGCGCGGCCGGAGAACCGCTTCGCCGACGCCGTCGGGGCGGAGCTGACCTCCATCGGATCGGCGCTGTAATGGGCCGGGAGCTGAAGCTCAACCTCTTCATTTACCCGGCCGGCCACCACGAAGCGGCCTGGCGGCACCCGTCGTCCCAGCCGGAGCGTGTCCTGGACATCAGGTTCTACCAGGAGCTTGCCCAGCGTGCGGAGCAATCCAAGTTTGACGCAGTGTTCTTCGCCGACGGGCCCGCCCTGGAATCCAACGTCCAATACGCGGCGCGGTTCCGGCTGGAACCGTTCACCTGGCTGTCAGCGATTGCCGTCGCCACTGAACGGATCGGCCTCATTGGAACAGCCAGCACAACCTATCTGGAACCGTACAACGCGGCCCGGCTGTTCGCCTCGCTGGACCATCTGAGCGGCGGCCGTGCCGGCTGGAACATCGTTACCACCGGAGCAGAGCGTGCCGCCCGGAATTTCGGGCGGGATGAGCACCCGCCCCACGCGGAGCGCTACTCCCGGGCGGACGAATTCGTCGGCGTGGTGGGAAAGCTCTGGGACAGCTGGGAGGACGAGGCGCTGGTGTCCGACCCTGGCACCGGTGTTTTCGCCGACACCTCACGGATCCATGCCATCGGGCACGAAGGCGAACACTTCCGCGTGGACGGGCCGCTGAACACTCCGCGGTCCCCTCAGGGCCGACCGGTCTATGTACAGGCGGGCTCTTCCGCCGACGGAAGGGCCTTCGCCGCCAAACACGCAGAAGCCGTTTTCACCGCGCACCAGACATTGGAAAGCGCACAAAGCTTCTATGCCGACATCAAGGCCAAGGCCGCGGCGGCCGGACGGCATCCCGGGAAGCTCCTGGTGCTTCCCGGCATCAGCCCCTACCTCGGCTCTACCGAGGCCGAAGCCCGGGCGCTCCGGCAGGAATTCGATGAACTGACACAGCCAGAGTACGGACTCGGCGTCCTGGGCAAACTGCTGGCCGTTGACCTCGACGGCGTCAAACTGGACGAATCCCTCCCGAGGGACCTCCTGGCAACAGCCGGCCGGGAGGGCAGCAGGAGCCAGCTCCTCCTGGACGTCATCCGCAGGGAACACCCCACCGTGCGCCAACTGCTGCACCGCTTCGCCGGTGCCCGCGGCCACTACGCCATAGCCGGAACCCCGTTGCAGGTGGCCGACGAGATCCAGCGCTGGTTTGAAAGCGGCGCCGCCGACGGGTTCAACATCATGCCTCCCTGGCTGCCCGGCGGCTTCGAGGCCTTCGCCGACGAAGTAATTCCACTCCTGCAGTCCCGAGGCCTGTTCCGCACCGAATACGAGGGCAGGACGCTGCGCGAACACTTCGGACTGGCCCGCCCCGAGAGCCAGTACAGCCAACACACCCATCAACTTCAAGGAGCAAACGCATGACCGACTACCGTAATCTCGGCTCCACCGGCATCAAAGTCAGCCCCCTCACCTTGGGCACCATGATGTTCGGCGCCATTGGCAACCCGGACCATGACGCCTCCATCCGCATAATCCACCACGCCCTTGGTTTCGGCATCAACCTGGTGGATACCGCCGACGTCTATTCCCAGGGCGAGTCCGAAACCATCGTGGGCAAGGCCCTCAAGGGCCGTCGCGACGACGTGGTCCTGGCAACCAAAGTCCACGGACGCCTCGGTGATGACGTGAACCAGGCCGGCAACTCCCGCCGTTGGATCATCCGGGCCGTGGAGGACAGCCTGCGCCGGCTGCAGACCGACTGGATCGACCTTTACCAGGTGCACCGCCCGGAGCCGGACACGGACATCGACGAAACCCTCGGGGCACTGACAGACCTCGTGCGGCAGGGCAAAATCCGTTACATCGGCACCTCCACTTTCGAACCAGGGCAAATCGTAGAGGCCCAGTACGTGGCCCGAGAGCGCCACCGGGAACGGCCCGTGGCGGAGCAGCCGCCGTATTCCCTTCTGGCCCGGGGAGTGGAACGCGAAGTCCTGCCTCTGGCCCAGCGCCACAGGCTCGCCGTACTGCCGTGGAGCCCGCTGGCCGGCGGCTGGCTGTCCGGCCGGATCAAGCCCGACGGCGGGCACGTCCCCTCCAGCCGGTCAGCACGGCAACCGGCACGGCACGATCCGACAACATCGGAGAACGCGCGCAAAACGCAGGCAGTGCTCGAGTTGACCGAACTCGCAGACCAGGCCGGGCTGTCCTTGATCCATCTTGCCTTGGGGTTCGTGCTGGAACATCCCGCCGTCACCTCAGCCATCATCGGTCCAAGGACGCTCGAGCATCTCGAAGGGGCGCTGGGGGCAGACAAGGTGCTCTTGTCCCGTGATGTCCTGGACAGGATCGACGAAATCGTTCCGCCGGGCACTACGCTGAACGCCGCCGACAGCGGCTACCAGCCGCCGTCGCTGACCGATCCCTTGCTGCGCCGCCGCAGCCGCTAAACGCCCGGCACTGCAGCCCGCATCCAGCAGGCAGCGGACGACGGCGGGACCTCCCGCCGTCGTCCGCTTACGTTTGGTGCCGTTCCGGCAGAGGTCGTGACGAACCCGCCTCCGGAACCTTTGGGACGAGGGTGTCACCGGCTAGGCTGGACTTAATGCAACAGGGCCTGGAGGATGCGCACCATGGCTGATGACCGGGCACCTGCCGCCCCATTTGACCGGGTAGTCCTGGTCTTCAATCCTGCCAAGGCCGGTATGGCCGACCGGATCGGCGATGTACAGCGGGATCTGACCGCCGAACTGCCGGATCTGCAGATTGACCTGCTGCCGACGGAGTATGCGGGGCACGCCCGGGATCTTGCGCGGTCCGTGGCCTCGCGTGGGGCCGCGCTGCTAGTCTCGGTCAGCGGTGACGGCGGGTACAACGAGGTCGTCAACGGGGTGATGGACGTTCCCGCCAGCAGGGCGGTGTGCACTGTGCTCCCTGCGGGCAACGCCAATGATCATCACAGGAGCATGACGGCAAGACCGTTGACGGAGGCCATCCGCGAAGGCAGGGTCCATCGTATCGACCTTTTGCGCATAACGTTCGGCGGGGCACATCGGGGGCAAGTTCAATACGCCCACTCCTATGTAGGGTTCGGGCTCACCCCGTTGATGGCGATCGGAATCGAAAAGGGCGGAAAAGGGAAAATCCTCGAACTCCTCTCCGTCGCCCGGACGCTCTCTCATTTGAAGCCGTTTGAGCTCGTCAGGGCCGACGGGGCCACCGCCCGGTTTGACAGCCTGATCCTGGCCAACATCTCACGGATGGCGAAGTACGGAACGGTCAGCGAGTCGAACCACCCCGACGACGGTCGGTTCGAGGTGGTGACCTTGCCCCATGCTGGGCGCTGGAAGATGGCGCTGATGACCCTTCGGGCCGTCACTCTGGGGCTGGGGCACCAACCCAGCGTCAGCAGTTACGCCTTTACGACGCGGGATGCTGTTCCTTGCCAGATAGACGGCGAAGTCGTACACGTTCCCGCAGGCACCCATGTTTTGGTGGAAAGCGCCAAAGGCGCCCTTGCCGTTATCTGACGGACGGTCGCGGGGTTGCGTGGCTGGTGCAAATTTCGACGTCTATAGCGGCGGACTCCTGGAGTCCATGCAGACCGACGAGGCCGCCCCTGGCGAATTCTGGCAGCGTCACAAGGTTGCAGCTTCTTCCTCCGCCAGTCTGATCAGGCGCAGTTCGTCCTCCACCGCGCGGGACGGCCAAAAGTCCCTCGACAGCTCACTTGACCAGCTTCGATCCGCTGCCGGAAAGAGCTTGCCGAACAGCCCAGCCGCCTGAAGCAGGGCGATCAGCGCTGTGGTCCTGGCATCGGGAACCTTGGCAGCCGGCTTCCCGGCATCAGGCGTCCCGGCCCCAGGTGCCATGTCCTCCTTCGCCCCGGCGACGGCCGCCCCGGCATCGGTCGTAGGGGAATCAGGCGTCTGGACACCAGGCTTCCCGGCATCAGGCGCCGCGGCGTCCGGCGCTGCGGCGTCCGTCGCCGTGGGAGCAGGCGCCCTGGCATCAGTCGTCGCACCGTTAAGTGCGGCCTCGATCTTTTTCAGGAGCGCATCCTCCGGGCCGTGGTCCTTCTCCGGGTATCGCACGGTCCGGAACCGGCCCAGATGCTTTGCACCGACGTGTTCCACGATGCCCAGCGACACCATCCCCTCATAGACACGCTGCACTTCGGCGCGGCCCTCCAGCATCGAGACCCACTGCTTGGGCGTGTGAGGGCGGGATTTGCCACGGATGAGGTCCAGCTCATGCTGGAAGTCTGTTTTCGGGGCGGTGCCGGTCGCTTTGACGTGCTTCCCCTCCAGCCCGATTGCACCGATCAGGTCCAGCTCGGCCAATATTGCCCCCGCCACGGTGGTCCTGAGTGCGAAGACCGGCACTTCAGGTTTGCCGTCCTTGTCGTTTGTGGCCAAGAGCAGGAAAGCCTGCGGGAGGTTCAGTTCCACCGCCTTGGGTGTTTCAGCATCCATGGGATCATGGTGGACCCGTTGGGCCGCCACCACAACGGCTGATTTAAGGGGAGCAGGAGGCCTGCGACGGGACCCTGCACGGGGTTATGTAAACCGACGTGCTCGCGGCGCTTCAACAATTGCCAGCTGGCCGGTGGTGTCAGGGACGCCCGGAAATTGCACCTGCGGGGCATCAGCGGCTGCCGCTGCCGGCTGACCCGCCCCACGCATGCGAAATAGCGCGACGGCGGAAATGAGGCACCACGCAACATTCGTGGCCACGGACGGCCATGCTTCGTGGAATGCGCCATTGACTATGAAGGCGCAAGCACCGAGGAGATTCGCGATCTGGAAGCCCCGGCCGGCCTTCAGCCAACCCATGGACACGGCCAGGTAAGCACTAAGTATCGCAACCGCGCCTGCCCAACCTGCGATTTCCCACAGCAGTTCCATGATGTCCTTTCAAAGGTTATGCCCGGCTGCCATCCGCTGGGCGGAGTGTAGATGGCGGACTAGAGGTGCGTGTTTCGGAAGTGGCTATTGCCGAATGGATCAGGCATCGGCTGGACCAGCGTTTTGCTTAGCTGTCCGAGAACCTCCTTCGATGGAAGGCCTGCGTGGATTTCTCCCGCGGGCCTAGCCGGTTCACCAGTAATTATCAGGACAGGGATGATGTAGAGCAATTGCATTCCACTGAAGACATGGTTTAGAACTACTTAACATGGATATCGATCCGCGCAGGCTGCGCGTGCTTCTGGCGGTCGCCCGCACGGGCGGGGTGCTCGCCGCCGCTGACGAGCTGGGAATAACGGCCTCCGCAGTCTCACAGCAGCTCAACAAATTGGAGGACGAGACGGGGCACGCCTTGGTGGTGCGCACGCCCAAAGGCTCAGTTTTGACGCCCGCCGGCCTGGCAATAGCAGAAGCCGGCGAGGAGATTGAACGCGCACTCAGCGTCGCCCGCGCCCGGATCGAGGGCGGGGCCAAGGTCGCTGGAGTCGTGCGGGTGGGCGGATTCACCAGCTTTGTTCGGACGGTGGTGATCCCGCGCCTGCCCGAGTGGCGCAGCCAGTACCCGCAATTACAGATCCGGATCGTCGAGGACGACTTCCCTGCCCTGATGCGGTTGCTCCGCCAGCGCGAGCTCGACGCGGTGGTGGTCGAGCTCGATTCGACGACGGCCGAGCAGCGTTCACTTTCCGCCGGAATGACCGAGGAGCCCCTGCTGGACGAGCCATGGAAGCTGGTGGTTCCCTCAGGTGCCCTGCTCACCATCGAGAACGTCGACCTTGCCCGGCTGCCACTTCCGTGGCTCGGTGTCGAACCGTCAGCCGCCAACTCTGCGGTGCTCGGCCGGCTTCGCCAGTCAACGGGCGCCCGGATGGAGACTGTGCATCAGTACCAGGAGACGCTGACCGCCCTCGCACTCGTCGCTGCGGGTGAGGGGATTGCGATCGTGCCCACCCTGGCGCTGAGCGGCGTTGTCCAGGATGGCGTGGACATCCTGGACGTCCCCGGACTGGGTACGCGGCGCATCGTTCTGCGCCGGTTCGACCGGCGGCGATCAGCCAGCATGCCCGCGGACACAGTCGCACGCCTTCTGCGGGAATCGGCGGCGGCGTTCAACACGCGCTCGGCATCCTGAACGGCCCGTTCGGGATGGTCCCGCTGACCAGCGGCGTTCGGGAAAGCCGATGACGGCGGGACCTCCCGCCGCCGTCGTCGCCGACCATGAAGGTGGCGGTAGGGAGTGGATCCTACGCCGCGGTGAACTGTGCCCAGTCAGGCAGGGGATCCACCGCTAATGGCGGCCCGGTATCTCGGAAAGTGGCGGGACCGTCAAGTACGTCCGTCCAGTCAGGCGGTTCCCACCCGGGGGCTTCGCCCGCGAGTCCGGGGTGGTCCGGCCAGTGTGATGGTTCCCAGTCTTGTTGTTCGCTGGGATAGGAGCGTCCAGCGGGTGAGATCCAGCCGGGCGGCTGGTCCCGGGCGGCGTCAGTCGGCCTCCAAGCAGTGGTGTGTTTCAGGCGGTGGTGCTTGCGGCACGGCTGGCCCAGGTTGCTGACACCGGTCCCGCCTCCCTCTGCCCAGGCCAGCAGATGATCCGCCTCGTTGTCCAGGGAATGGTTGTTGCAGCCAGGAAACGGGCACCGGCCATCCCGCAGCCGCAGCCATTGGCGCATCGCTTTCGAAACCCGGTAGCTGGCCCGTCCGATCTCCAGCGGCGCTCCGCTGCGAGGATCGATCAGTACACGCAGGAACGACCCGGCACCATCGCCGACCAGCCGGCGGGCCATGCTCGGCGGAACGGGACCGTACCCGTCCAGGATGGCCGGTTCCGCACCGGCCCCCAGCAGCGAGAACACCGGCACGGTCACCAGGACCTGCGCCCTAGGTGACGGGGTAACCTCCGCCACCCCGCCCAGCAGCCAGGACGCGGCGACGTCCGTGCGGAGCTGGGCCAGGGTGCGCGACTCGGCCGGCCCCTGCAGGGCACGCGCCGCCTCCGTGGCACGGGACCACACAGCCGCCGCGACGTCGGCAGCCACGTACGCCGAGAGCCAGGCCATGCCGTCCCGGTCCGGCACATATTCCAGCCGACGGTCCTTCACACTCCTGCCGTGCCGCGCTTCGATGCTGACAGGATGGTGCCGCTCACGCCAGCCGCGCACTTTCGCCCGGAACCTGCCCGGCACCAGCTCCCCCGCCGCGCAGCCACGCTCAGCAAACGGAGCCCCGGGGCCCAGGAAATGGGCCTCCAACGCAGCAGCGGCGGCCGGCTCCAGCCCGGACGTCTCATCACACAAAACCCTGGCGTGCTGCCACGAAATGCTCCCTGACCGCAGGGCGGACAGCGTTAAGGGCAATCCGGTGGTCAGCGTGGCTGACTCCGCCAGCAACGCCGCCGCCGATCGTTCACTCACAGTCAGCACACACGCAACCTCAGCGGTCACCGCCATCTCCTGGGCCGTGCGCTCCTGCGGGGAAGAAGCCGGCGCCGCAATGGCGGAGGTAGCGTCGGCGTACCCGGCAGCGAAGTGCACCTTCAACGCGGCCAACCGGGCCTCCATGCCGGCCAGCTCCGCCAGACCATCCAGGCATGCGTCAGCTTCGTCCTGCAATGGATCAGCATCAGTCGAGGACACGGTCCCTGCCCCGTGACCGACAAATGAAGCCAGCGCAGCAAGGGAGGCTTCCATGGCCTCCAGCGTCTCCGCGACTGCTCTGCTTTCCATGCCCACAGCATGTCACCAGGCACCGACAATTAACGCGGCTTCAGGATTCCAGGCAAAGTCAGAGCTCCAGGATCTGCCTGATCCCGAACTCTCCGAGGGCGAACATCCGCGGATTGTCGTCTGAGTTGCTCAGCATGGCGGTGGCGAGGATGAGAGCCCAGCCGCGGGCCCTCAACCAAGTGTCCTCATCCACGGCGGAGCCAAAGGCGTCCATGAAACGTTGGCGGGCACCGGCGTCGAACATCAACCATCCCGCCGCAAGATCGACAGCCGGGTCCCCTGCCCCGACGTCGCCGAAATCGATGACCCCGGCCAGCGAACCGTCGTCCGCCAGGATGATGTTGCCCGGGTGAAGGTCGCCGTGAAGCATGATCGCCGGGCCGTCCCAAGTTTTAGCGGCACAGGTCTGCGCCCACACCGCTCTGAGCGCTGCTGCCTGCGGGTAGCGTTCAGTGTCCCCGAGCCGATCCGCCACCGCGCCGTCCCGGTCCGTCAGCGGCACGCCGCGGAAAGGATTCAACGGGATGCCGGTTTCGTCGGGCATATGGAGGGACAGGAGGAAATCGGCCAGGGCTTCCGCTGCCGGCCCGCGATCTGCTGGGTCGACGTCCGCCGCGGCTGCTCCGGGGACCCACCGTACGATGCTCCACGGCCAGGGGAAGTCAGACGTCGGCCGGCCGGCATGGATGGGGACCGGAACCGCAACCGGGGAGCGGCGGGCTATGTCGGGAAGGTAGCGCTGCTCACGCAGGATCAGCGGGACGGCTTCTGGTCTGCGCGGCAGCCGGACCGCCAGGTCGTCGCCGAGCCGGAAGGTGGCGTTGTCCCAGCCATTGGCAACCCGGGCTAAAGAACGATCGCCGAGGTCGGGCCGATGGTCCCGGACCAGTCGCTGGACCACCGAGTCACTCACTTCCACCGTGGCTGGTGGCATACCCGCCATTCGGAGATCCGCCTTCCTGGTACGTGCCACGCCCTTGCCGGCAGAACACCCCAACCGAAACTCAACCACGTCACTCGGAATTACTGAATCCCCAGCGCCGTAAAGATCGCCGGCCCGCCTCACACCCCCCTTACGGGGAGCTGACGACGGCGGGGCGTCGCGCCGTCGTCATCGAGGGGAAGGTGATGGGCAGTTCACTGGATACCAGCGAAAATCGTGCAATTTAGTGGAGAACTAACGTCACACAACGCGGCGCCATCCTGATCCGGATAAACAACGTCCTACCCTTGACAGGTGACTTTGACTAAGATCCGCACCGCCGCCGCGAGCTCCCTCGCCGCCGCAGGTCTCCTGTTTACTCTCGCCGCCTGTTCCGCGCCGGCCGCCACCCAGCCAACTACCTCCGCACCGGTTTCCCCGGCAACGTCTTCAGCCAGCGCCGCTTCCGGGCCCTGCGCCGGTGTGAAGGTCATCGTCGACTCGGGCGCCCTGAAGCAGGCTGCCGCTGATACGTCCGTTTGCGTGCCCGTGGACGCGCCGACCCTCGCTTCCAAGGTGCTTGACGAGGCAAAGGTGAAAACCGAGGGCACCGCCGAATATCCCAAGGAACTGGTGTGCCGTGTAAACGGTGTGCCCGCCGCTGACTTGGACATCGCCCACAAGGGCGGCACGTACCGGGAAGAGTGCAAGAAGATGCCCGCCGCCTTTGCCTACTGGGCTCTCTGGGTAAAGCCGGCCTCCGGTGCCTGGGCATATGCCCAGGAAGGCCTCGGCACCCTGAAGGTGAGCCCCGGAGAGAGCCTGGAGCTGCTCTTCACGGTCGACGGCGCACCGGCCACCCCCGCGGCATGACCTTTCGACCCGCGCCGTTACGTGCAGCGGCGGCTCTCGCCGTCGTCTTCATCGCGGCGCGGGTCATCTACCGCATCCTTTTCAACGGGGCCAGTACCGGCGGGCCGGTTCTGCTCGACCTACCGGCGGTGCCGCTGCCTGTTCCGTACGCCCATGTAGTCCTTCTCGGCGCGGTAACCGGACACGGCGTGTGGCAGGCGGTCCTGTCCGCCCTGCCGATTGCCGGAATAATCCTCGGCTTCGGCATTCTCAACGCCTGGGTGGACATAGCCCGCGGCTTCGTTCACCTGGCCCGACGCGGGCCCATGCAGGGCATTGCCCGGATGCTTGTGGTGGCGTGGGCGGCGCTTCCGGCACTTGCCGACGCCGTGACTTCCGTGCGCCTGGCGTTCCGGTTGCGGGGTGAACGCTTCGGACCCCGCGCCCTGGTTCCCGTGCTCGAGCGCACTCTTGAGCACGCGGGCCGGGTTGCCGCCGCCCTGGAGTTGCGCGGCTTCGGGAGCCGGGCCCCACAGCAACCCGGCGGCGGTACGGAAGCACCGGTTCTCGTCCGGGATGCACACTTCCGCATTGGCGACGCGCAGGTGCGTGTCCCCGGCTTCGCGCCGTCGAGCGGGGCAATTGCCGTCATTACCGGGCCGACAGGCTCCGGCAAGTCCACGATCCTGCGAGGTATCGCAGGCCTCCTCTCGCACGTTGACGGCGGAGAAATTTCCGGCACGGTGCGCATCGCCGGAACGGACCGTGCCACCACGCCGCCGCGCGACACCGCGCGCCTCATCGGCGTCGTACTGCAGAATCCACGCGCCGCGTTCGCCAGCACCCGGGTCCGGGACGAAATCGCCCTCGCACTTGAGCTGCGCGGCATCGCATCCGGGACCGCCAAGGCCCGGGTGCTGGAGGTCGCCGAGAGCATCGGGGTGTCGGCGCTGCTGGACCGGAATATCAGCACCCTCTCGGCCGGTGAAGCAACGCTCGTAGCCATCGCCGCCGCGGTGGTGGAGCAACCGGCCCTGCTCCTGGTTGACGAGCCCCTGGCCGATCTTGACACGGCAGCACGCGGACACGTCATCGCGGTACTCAGCGCCCTCGCCAGCGACGCCGGTGTCTGCGTCATCGTGGCGGAGCACCGGGCGGAAGCGCTCGTACCGGTTGCCGACTCGTGGTGGACCATCGACGATGGCGCCTTGGTGCCGAGCGTTGCGCCATCACCGCCTTCGCCCCCTCTCGTTGCCCGTCCCACGCCGGCACAGCCAGCGGAGCACGTGCCCGTACTGACTGCGACCAAGCTGGCGGTGCACCGCAAAGGCAAGCCGCTCGTGCGCGACGCCTCCCTGACCCTGCACCGCGGTGAAGTGGTCGCCCTGGTGGGGCCGAACGGCGCCGGGAAGTCGTCCCTCCTCGTGGCGCTCGCCCTCGGTGAAGGCACTGGTGGTGAAGGCACCGGCCCTGAAAGTACGGGCCGTGAATGGACGGTCGACGGCGGCCGTGTCGCCCTCGTGCCGGACGCCTCGGACGACCTCTTCACGAGGGATACGGTCGCAGGAGAGCTCCGCGCGGCCGACCGGCGCCTGGCGCGCGCTGTGCGTCAGACATACAGGCGTCGCTCAGGCCCGCGCCGCGAAGACCGAAGCCGCCCGGGCAGCGACCGGCTTGCCCCAATGTCTGCGGAGTCGCGCCTGGCCCGGTTGCGGGGAGGCGTCCGGATTCCCATTGGACACGAGCATCCCCGGGACCTCTCTGCAGGGGAGCGCAGGATCCTTGCCATCGCGCTGCAGACCATGGACGACCCCCAGGTGCTCCTGATCGATGAGCCCACCCGCGGACTCGATCCTGCGGCGCGCACAGCAGTCTCCGCGGCGCTCCGGGCAGCAGCGGACGCCGGCACGGCGGTGCTGATCGCCACCCACGATATCGACTTTGCCCACGACCTCGGCGCCCGGATCCTCCCGATGCATGACGGCGTCGCGCCCTCATCCGTGTCAGAAGCCCTCCCCGCCGGTGCCGCCACAGCCAGTGCCGCGACAGCGCAGCGCATCGAAACAGTGCAGCGCATAGTTGCACCACGGTTCACCGAGCGACGAGATATTCCGGCTGCGAAAAGGGCCCGCCGCATCCGGATGCCGCGGGGCGTCGAGCTTGCCGTTCTCGCAGCTGCAAACCTTCTCGCCCTCGCAGCGTTCTGCTGGCCTTTGCTCGCCGCGGCCCTCCCGGAGGATGCCGCCGCGGCCCTCCCCTACGCGGCCCTGTCTATTGCACCGATCGCCGTCGTTGCCATCGTCGTATCCCTCGACGGCTCGGTCCGCTCCGCGCACACGGTGGCGTTGCTGGGCGTCCTGGCCGCCGTCGGCTCGGCTGTGCGGGTGGCAAGCACGGGCGTCGGAGGCGTGGAGGCAGTCTTTATCCTGCTGATCCTGGCCGGCCGGGCCTTCGGTGCCCGTTTCGGCCTGCTCCTCGGCGCCGCCACCATCGCCGTCTCAAGTGCCTTGTGGAGTGGCATCGGGCCCTGGACACCATTCCAGATCTTCGCCTGTGCGTGGGTAGGCGCCGGGGCCGGCCTGCTCCCCCGTCGGGTGCGGGGCAGAGCGGAAATCTGGATGCTGTGCGCCTACGGCACCGTGGCGTCCTACCTGTTCGGCCTGCTGACCAATCTCTGGTTCTGGCCGTTCGCGGTAGGCGCCGGCACCGGCATCTCCTACGTGCCCGGCGCGCCGCTGGGCACCAACCTCTCCAGCTTCCTGCTCTACTCGCTAGTGACGTCGACGGCTGGCTGGGACACCCTGCGTGCCGTCACCACAATCATCGGAATCACTGTGGTGGGACGCGCCGTTCTCGCCGCGTTCCGGCGGGTAAAGCCGGTCTCCAGCGGGGGCGGGCAAGCCACCCAGGCTCAATCCACTCAGGCCAGGGACCAGCACCAACTCACACCTTGAAGTACTTCGCCTCCGGGTGGTGGAACACGAACGCGTCCGTGGACTGTTCGGGGTGCAGCATCAGCTCGTCGCTCAGGATCACGCCCATCCGTTCGGGTTTCAGCAACTCCGTCACCTTGCGGCGGTCCTCCATGTCAGGGCACGCGGGGTATCCGAGCGAGAAGCGCGCACCGCGGTAGTCGAGCTTGAAGTACCCTGCCTTGTCCTTGGGCTCCTCGGCTGCGAAACCCAGCTCGTTGCGGATACGGGCATGCCAGAACTCGGCGAGTGCCTCGGTGAGCTGCATGACCAGGCCATTGAGCTCGTAGTAGTCGCGGTAGTGGTTCCCCTTGAACAGTTCCGCTGTCACCTCATCGATCGCTGAACCGGCCGTGACCAGCTGGATCGGCAGCACGTCGATCTGGCCCGATTCGCGCGAGCGCACGAAGTCGGCGAGGCACAGGTGCCGGTCCCGGCGCTGGCGCGGGAAGTCGAAACGCAGACGCTCGGTGCCGATCGGACCACCTGAACCGCCATCGGGAGCGAGCAGTCCCGCGGTGCCGAGGACGCCGTCGTGGTCCTCTCCGTGGTGCAGCACCACCACCTGTTCCCCCTCGGAGACCACGGGGAAATAGCCGTAAGCGACGGACGCATCAAGCATTCCCTCGGCGAGGATGCGGTCCAGCCAGTACCGCAGGCGCGGCCGGCCTTCGAGTTCCACCAGTTCCTCGTAGGAGGCGGCGTCATCGCCGCGGCCGGGCTTGAGCCCCCACTGCCCCATGAACGTGGCACGCTCGTCGAGCAAAGCCGCGTAGTCGTGCAGCGCCACGCCGCGTACAATGCGTGTGCCCCAGAACGGCGGCGCAGGCACGGCGTTGTCGGCGGCCACATCGGAACGCCCGGGCATCGCCTCCGGTTCGGTCACCGTGAGCTTCGCGCCTCCCTTATGGATCCGCTTCTTCAGCGGCGGAAGGCCGACGTCGTCCGGCGACTCGCCGCGGGCAACGCGGACCAGCGGTTCCATGAGTGAGAGGCCCTCGAAGGCGTCCTTGGCGTACCTGACCACGCCATCAAACTGCTCCGCCAGGTCCTGCTCCACGTAGGCGCGGGTCAGGGCTGCACCGCCGAGGATGATCGGCCACTTCTTCGCCAGGCCACGAGACTGCAGCTCCGCGAGGTTCTCCTTCATCACCACGGTGGATTTAACGAGCAGCCCGGACATGCCGATCACGTCGGCCTCGTGCTCCTCCGCTGCGGCGATGATCTCGGCGATCCCCTGCTTGATGCCGATGTTGATGACGTTGTAGCCATTGTTGGTGAGGATGATGTCCACCAGGTTCTTGCCGATGTCGTGTACGTCGCCGCGCACCGTGGCGATCACCATGGTGCCCTTGCCCGACGAATCCGACTTCTCCATGTGCGGCTCGAGCAGGGCGACTGCATTCTTCATCACCTCGGCGGACTGCAGCACAAACGGCAGCTGCATCTCACCGGCGCCGAAACGCTCGCCCACCACCTTCATGCCCTCAAGCAGGTGGTCGTTGATGATGCCGAGCGGGGTCAGGCCCTCGCTGCGTGCCAGGTCGAGGTCCTCTTCAAGGCCCTTGCCTTCGCCGTCGATGATGCGCCGCTCCAGGCGCTGACCGGTTGGCAGGGCCGCAAGTTCAGCGGCGCGCTGGTCCTTGAGCGCTGCGGTGTCGACGCCGGCGAAGAGGTCCAGGATGCGGGCCAGCGGGTCGTACGTGACATTGCCGTCGGCGTCGTACTCGCGGCGGTCCCAGACGAGGTCCAGGGCCACTTGGCGCTGCTCCTCCGGGAGCGACGCGAGCGGCACGATCTTGGCGGCGTCGATAATGCCGCTGGAAAGGCCCGCCTGGACGGCCTCGTGCAGGAACACGGAGTTCAGGACCATGCGCGCGGCCGGGTTCAGGCCGAAGGACACGTTCGAGACGCCGAGTGTGGTTTGGATGCCGGGGTACTTCGTGGTGATCTGGCGGATGGCCTCGATCGTTTCGATGCCGTCCCGGCGGGTTTCTTCCTGGCCGGTGGCGATAGGGAAGGTCAGGGCGTCGACGATGATGTCTTCGACGCGCATCCCCCATTCGCCCACCAGGGCGTCAACGAGGCGGGAGGCGATGGCCACCTTGCCCGGTGGTGCGTGCCTGGCCCTGCTCGTCGATGGTCAGGGCAATCACGGCGGTACCGTGTTCCTTCACGAGCGGCATGATGCGCGCGAAGCGGCTGCCCGGCCCGTCGCCGTCCTCATAGTTGACGGAGTTGACCACCGGGCGGCCGCCGATGAGTTCGAGCCCGGCCTGAAGTACGGCCGGTTCGGTCGAGTCCATGACCAGAGGGAGCGTGGAGGCCGACGCGAAACGCGAAACGATCTCCTTCATGTCGGCCACGCCGTCGCGCCCCACATAGTCGATGCAGACGTCGAGCAGGTGTGCGCCAACACGGACCTGCTCGCGGGCGATATCGACGCAGTCGTCCCAGCGCTCTTCGAGCATCGCCTGGCGGAACGCCTTCGACCCGTTCGCGTTGGTGCGCTCACCGATGGCGAGGTAGGACAACTCCTGGTCGAACGGCACATGGTGGTAGAGGGAGGCGACACCTGGTTCCCGTTCCGTGGGGGTGCGGGCGGTGCCGTTACCGTTGCTGGTGACCGGGGCGGCGGTGCGGAAGGGCGCGAGACGTTCGACGACGGCGGCCATGTGCTCCGGCGTCGTACCGCAACATCCGCCCACGAGGCCCAGGCCGAATTCCCGAACGAACTGCTCGTGCGCGGTGGCGAGTTCGGCGGGCGAGAGCGGATAGTGCGCGCCGTTGGGACCAAGCACCGGCAGGCCGGCGTTGGGCATGCAGGCGATCGCCACGGAGGACTGCTTGGACAGGTGGCGCAGGTGCTCGCTCATCTCGTCCGGCCCGGTGGCGCAGTTCAGGCCGATGGCGTCGACGCCGAGCGGCTCGAGCGCGGTGAGCGCCGCACCGATCTCCGATCCCATCAGCATGGTTCCGGTGGTCTCGACCGTCACCTCGACGAAGATGGGGAGCCGGACGCCGCGCGACACAATGGCCTGCTTGCAGCCGTTGACCGCCGCTTTGGTCTGCAGGAGGTCCTGGCTGGTCTCGATGAGGAAGGCGTCCGCTCCCCCGTCGATGAGGCCCTCGGCCTGCAGAGCGAAGGTCTGCTTGAGGTAGTCGTAGCTGGTGTGCCCCAGGCTGGGGAGCTTGGTGCCCGGTCCCATCGAGCCTAGGACCCAGCGCATCCGTCCATCTGTTTTTTCTGCTGCTTCTGCGCGGTCGCGGGCGATCTCCGCACCCTTCCGGGCGAGCTCTTCGATCCGGTCGTCGATGCCGTAGTCGGAGAGGTTGGACCAGTTCGCGCCGAAGGTGTTGGTTTCGACGGCGTCGATGCCTGTGGCGAAGTAGGCGTCGTGGATGTCCCCGATGACGTCCGGCCGGGTGTCATTGAGGATCTCGTTGCAGCCTTCCAGGTTCTGGAAGTCCACCTCGAGCGACAGGTCCCGGCCCTGCAGCATGGTACCCATGGCGCCGTCGGCAATGACGACGCGGTGGTTCACAGCATCCAGCAGCTCCTGCGCACGGGCAGGGCGGGGCACGGACTCAATATCAAGCGCAAAACGAGGCATCTAATCAGGTTACGGGCGACACGCCGAAACATTGCGTTGTGTTTCCGTGTACTACGCCGGCGGGTGGGTGCTTGGGGCTCCACCACCGAACCGCAAAGCACCAAGCCGACGGCGCTACACGTCAAGTACAACCTGGCCAATGTTCTCCGATGCCGTGGGCACCGCAATCACGCTCTAAAGTGCCAGCGGTTACGCTCGGGCTGATCCATGACAGGACGAGCAAGAGATATTGCTCTTAACAGTCTTAAACGGCTCTGAGCCTGGGCCGCTAACGGACCTTTCGTCAAGCTGGCTACGCCGTACAGGCCTTCTGTTGGGGGCGCGGAAGCGGCAGGCCTGCATGTTCGGCCGGCAGTTGCCCCATGCTATCGGGACATTTGGACGTGAACGTCGGAGCCCGCAGGTGCCGACGTGACCCGTCTGGCGGATGTGCTGCTGGGATACCCTGAGACGTCGCAGCCACCGCATTAGTGCAGAAGGGTATGG
The DNA here is from genome assembly GCF_044754165.1 of Arthrobacter sp. NPDC093139. Classification (NCBI taxonomy): domain Bacteria; kingdom Bacillati; phylum Actinomycetota; class Actinomycetes; order Micrococcales; family Micrococcaceae; genus Arthrobacter; species Arthrobacter sp. NPDC093139. The sequence goes on along the minus strand of NZ_JBIVOO010000011.1, from coordinate 87,612 downwards.
TCGGGCTATGGCTGACCCTGAGAGATCATCACCGCAACCGGTGGAGTCTCGCGCCCGGCGGGGTAATGCTTAGCGCAGCCTGACGTATTTCTAGGGAGTCTTTTGGATGATCCGGCGCGGGTACGCTCCGACCTGTAGTAGCCAAAGGATGGTTCCGTCGGCAGTTACTGAATCGACTCGTCCTTGGTCCACTGTTCCTTCAAAGTCGTGAACTTCGACGTCGCGGCCCTGCAGCAGGGTCCAGTCCGCTGCAGGTTGCCAGGATTTGGAGTCTTCGAGGGCCGCGATGGCGGGCTGGACAAGGGTATTCATTGCCTGTATTCCTGGGAAGCGGCAGCACTTCTGGCGCTGCCGCTTTCGCAGGTCAGTGCTTGACGGCCTCGAGCTTGAGCATTTTGGCGATGACGTTGTCCAGTTCGGAGTCGTCGAAGATCTTCTTCCAGTCGTCCTTGATGATGGTGTCCTTGCCGTACTGGATGGCGATTTCGCAGGCCTCGGAGAATGGGTTTGAGCCGCGGAGGGCGTTGGTGAGGGCGATCTGCACGTGGCCGAAGAGCATGGCTTTGGCGGCTTCTTCGGGTACGCCGGCGGTGTGGACAGTCTCGTGCAGGGCTTCGTTCAGGAGCGTGCCGATCATGCAGGCCACGGTTTCAACGAGGGTGGGCTCGAGGATGGCGAGCTGCTTGACGGTGACCCAGTGCACGTCGATGACGGGGGCGTAGATGACGCGAATGGTCTCTTCGGCTGCTGCCTTGGTCTCCTCGGAAGCGTCGTCGATGGCGGCAACTACGTTCTGCGGGGCGCCTTCGCCGCCGAAGGTGTCGGCCCATTCTTCCTTGGTGGTGCGCTCCAGGAACACGGACGGGTGGCACGGGTGCGCCACTGCCTGGACGACGTCGTCGCGCTGGGCCAGCAGCCCGGCGTAGGCGGCGGCGGGGTCCAGGGTGAGCAGGATCGCACCGGCCTTCATTTGGGGGACAACGCCTTGGGAAACGACGCCCAGGACGGTGTCCGGGACGGCGAGGATGACCACGTCGGCGGCCTTGACGGCGTCGTCAGTGGCAGTGATTTCGCGGCCTTCGGCCTGGATGCGTTCCTGGCCTGCGGGGGAGTTCTCACTGTAGAAGACGGTGTGGCCGCTCTTCTGGAGGTTACGGGAAACACGCATTCCCATCTTGCCACCCGCTCCGATGACGGCGACGGTCAATTTTTCTGCTGACATTTACTTGCTCCTTAGGAATTCGATGCTGTGCTGGGTCCACTGGTTTTCGAGGCGGATCGTGTCCGCTTCGGAGTCCTGCCAGGGCAGCCAGTGTTCGACGATCTGGTTGATATTTTTTTGGTGGGGCTGGAATTTGCTGACCATGTAGTCGTAGTCGAGCATGCCTTCGCCGAGCGGTGCGCCCGCGTAGGTGAACCCGACCCATCCGTCCTTGCGGCTGAACGCGAAGTCCTTGATATGCATGTTCAGGACGTAGGGCGCGACGGCGTCAATCACCTCGCGGGGCATCTCCAGCGCCGCGACGGTGTTGGCCGGGTCGCTGCAGATGCCGAGTGAGGGGCTGTCCAGTCGGCGGATCACGTCCAGGATCTTCGAGGTGGGCACCTGCTCGTAGGTCTCCACCGCGATCTTCACGTCGGCGGCTTCGAACTCCGGCAGCACGTCCTTGAAGATCGCCGTGGCTTCCTCCGCCGTCGGGGTGTGGCCCGGGGTGTTGAACATGGTCCGCAGCAGGGGTGAGCCGAGGATCCCGGCGATGTGAAGGAATTTCCGTAGGTGCTCCGGGCGGATGCCCTTGGTGCCGAGCTCCAGGGAGATGCCCAGACGGTCTGCTGTTGCCCGGACGGCTTCCAGTTCGGAGTCCGGCATGGCTTCGAGCGGGGCGTAGTCGCAGATCTGGAAGAGGTCCACGCCCAGGGCCGCCGTCCGCTCCAGGGCCTGGTGGATGGTGAGCGGTTCCGAGACCTTGTCCGAGAGCTGCCAGAAGAAGGCGTAGCTGCTCAGGCCTATCCGGCTATGCCCGGTGCTGCTCATGCCGTCACCTCCGCTGAGGTAAGCCGTGCTGCGGTCTCGTCCAGGATGGTCTTCAGCGCCTTCGGATCGTGGGCGAAGCGGCCCAGGAACAGGCCGGCGACAGCGGAGTCCAGCTTCGTAATGAGGCCGGGCCCGGCGCTGCCCCCGTAGATCACGCAGCTGTCTTCCTGGCCAGGCAGCGTGCGGAGGTGCGCATCGAGGCCGGAGATGACGGTGCTGATGTATTCCGGCGTGGCCGGTTCCTGGGCGCCGATGGCCCATTGCGGTTCGTAGGCCACAATGGTCCGGCCGGCGGGACCCAGGGACTGGGCGCGGGTGATGATGGCGTTAATCTCCGCGGAACAGCGGGCCACCGCTTCCTCCACGGATCCCTGCTGCAGTTCCCCGACACACAGGACGGGAGTGAGGCCGTTGCGGTAGGCCGCGGCGGTCTTCAGCCCGATGACCGTGTCCTCTTCGCCGAAGAACCGGCGGCGTTCGGCGTGGCCAACTTCGGCGAAGCGGCCGCCGAGTTCGGCAACCGTTTTGCCGCCCACTTCACCGGTGAACGCGCCTTCGTCCTCCCAGAAAATATCCTGGGCGCCGGTGGCTGCCCCGGCGGCTCCTAGGATGCGGGCGGCTTCGGGCAGCACGGGCAGGGTGGGCAGGACAAAGAGCTCGATGTCACCGCTCTGGACCGCCGGGTGTGCTGACGCGATGGCGGCAACGTCGCGGCAGTAATCGACCGAGCGCTGGTAGCCAAAATACATCTTCAGGCTGACGCCGATGATGGCCTTCGCGGGCGCTGGTCCTCCTGCACTGGTGGAAGAGTCGTTAGCAGGAAGTGACACCCTCGTAGTCCTTAATCAGGGTGACTTTCTCTGCTGAGGCTGAGGCTTCGTCGAAGGTGTAGGTGAGCCATTCGCGGGCGAGCCGGCGGGCGAGTTCGAGGCCGACGACGCGCTGGCCGAACGTGAGGACCTGGGCGTTATTGGACAGGACCGAGCGCTCTACCGAGAAGCTGTCGTGAGCGGTGACGGCACGGACGCCGGGGACCTTGTTCGCCGCGATGGCAACGCCCAGTCCGGTGCCGCAGACCAGCAGGGCGCGGTCGGCTTTGCCGGCGGCGATGAGTTCGGCGGCGGCGATCGCCACGGACGGGTAGGGGGTGTGGCTGGTGGCGTCCACCCCAACGTCGGTGACGGATTCGACCAGGTCGGAGGCCTCCAAATCAGCCTTCAGGGCTTCCTTGTATTCGAAACCGGCGTCGTCGGCTCCAACAATCAGGCGCAGTTTGGCGCTCATGCTTTCTCCTTGATGGTTGTCCGCTCGGTGAGCGTGTTATGGATGGCTCGGATGATCAGTGCCATGGACACGGCGCCCGCGTCCGGTGTGCCCAGGCTCTTCTCGGCGTGCGGGCGGGCGCGGCCCATGAGGGGAAGCAACTGGGCGGTGTCTTCGGCGGCCTGCTGCGCAGTGACCGCAGCGTCGCCCCATGCTTCGGTCAGGGATTTCCCTGCCTCGACGCCGGCTGCCAGGGCATCACGGAAAGGGACCAGGACGTCCACCAGGGTCTTGTCACCAGGCTTGGCCTTGCCGAAATCCATAATCGCGGTGGCGGCGCCCACGACTCCAGCGGCGACAGCATTGGCGTCGGGCGCCTTGCTGTCTCCCACCGCGTCACCGACGGCGCGCAGGGCCATGCCCCAGAGGGCGCCGGAGGTGCCGCCGGCCTTGTCGGCCCAGGCGTCTGCGGCGAAGTGGAGGGTCGTGCCGGCGCCGGCACCGCGGGCGACGGCGTCGGTTGCTGCTGCAACGGCGGCGCGAACGCCGCGTTCCATGCCGATGCCGTGGTCACCGTCGCCTGCGATTGCATCGATCCGGCCCAGTTCATCAGCGTTGTTGTCGACCACGGTTTTCGCAGCGCCCAGGGCGGCGAGGACGCGGGCGGCGCTAGCGCGGGATTCTTCAGTTGCGTCGGGGATGGCCACTTCGGCTTCGCCGAGGTCACCGTCACCGGCCTCTAGAGCCACGGCGGTGACGGCACCGCGGCGGAAGGCCGGGGCATCTGCCGGTGCGTTCCACAGGGTTTCGAGTTCTTCGTCGAGCCAGAAGAGGGTAAGTGAAATGCCGGCCATGTCAAAGCTCGTGACGAGCTCGCCCACCTGCGGGTCCACCGCTTCCAGCCCGGCTTCGGCGAGAAGCTGTGCAACACGGCGGTAGACAACGAAGAGCTCTTCGTACTTGACGCTGCCCAGGCCGTTCAGGATGGGGACCACGCGGGCGCCGGGAGCTTCGATCCCTTCGGGGACTTCGGTGAGGAGCTTGGCGACCAGCAGTTGGGCGAGTTCATCGGCCGTCGGAATGTCGGTTTCGTCAATTCCGGGTTCCCCGTGGATGCCCATGCCCACGGCCATCCGGCCCTCGGGAACGGAGAAGAGCGGGTGGTCTGCGCCCGGCAGGGTGCAGCCGGTAAAGGCGACGCCGAAGGATCGGGTGCGGTCGTTGGCGCGCTCGGCGATGCCCACAACGGCGTCCATGGCATAGCCAGCTTCGGCGGCCGCGGCTGCGACTTTGAAGACGGTCAGGTCCCCGGCGATGCCGCGGCGTTTGGCGCGCTCTGCCAGCGGAGCGGAGGAGACGTCGTCGGTCACGGCGATGCTGTGGCAGTCGATGCCTTCTTTGCGGAGGCGTTCCTGGGCCTGGGTGAAGTGCAGGACGTCGCCGGCGTAGTTGCCGTACCCGAGCAGCACGCCGGCGCCGTTGTTGGCGGCCTTGGCCACGTTGTAGACCTGCTGGGCCGACGGCGAGGCGAACAGGTTGCCCATCGCGGCGCCGTGCGCCAGACCTCGGCCCACAAGGCCGGCGAACGCGGGGTAGTGGCCGGAACCGCCGCCAATGACCAGCGCCACCGTTTCAGGTGTGCTCTGCGTGTTGCGGACAACGCCGCCGGAAACGCGCTTCACCCAGCGGCCGTGGGAGGCGACAAAGCCTTCGATCATTTCGTCAGCGAAAGCTGCGGGTTCGTTGAACAGGCGGGTCATTGGAAAGCTCCTGGGCCTAACTAAAGGGAAGTCGTGATTCTGGAGGTGAAGGTTGGGGCGGGCGTCCGCGGGCAAGGCGGACGCCCGCAGGCCAGTTACGGTTCGGCGTGATGGCCGGCGCCCGCGGGGTCCAGAGCCTCGGCTGGGACGCCCTCGCTGACCTTGCCGGAGCGGCTCAGCACCACCATGAGGATGGCGGACAGGAGCATGAAGCCGCCGACGACGAACATCGGTACGGTGTAGGCGCCGGTCAGATCCTTGAGCCAGCCGGTGATGTAGCCGGCGCTGAACCCTGCGAGGTTGCCCACGGTGTTGATCAGGGCGATGCCCGCGGCTGCTGCGGCACCGGTCAGGAACTGGGTGGGGACCGTCCAGAAGTTCGGCAGTGCCGCGAAGATCGACATGGCGGTAATCGTGATGACGGCGATTGTGGCGGCCGGCGAACCGGCGAACAGTGCCAGCGGGATGCTCAGGCCGCCGATGAGGGCCGGAAGAGCGATGTGCCAGGTCCTGACGCCGCGCTTGGTGGCGTCCTTGGACCAGAAGTACAGGGCGAATGCTGCAGGCAGGTACGGGATCGCAGTGATCAGGCCCTTCTGGAACACATCGAACTTGGTGCCGTAAATGCCTTCGAATCCGGCGATGATGGTCGGCAGGAAGAAGCCGAGGGCGTACAGGCCGTAGATGAAGCCGAAGTAGATGGCGGACAGCATCCAGACGCGGCCGTTGCTGAAGACGGTGCGGACGCTGACATGCCTGTTGCTGGCAGTGGTTTCCTTCTTTTCCGTCTCCAGGGCGCCGGTCAGCCAGGTCTTCTCCTCGGCAGTGAGCCACTTGGCCTTGGCCGGGGAGTCTGCGAGGTAGAACCAGGCAATGACACCGACCACAATGGCGGGGATGGCTACGCCGAAGAACATGAAGCGCCAGCCCTCAAGGCCGAAGAAGACGCCTTCCTGCTGGATGAGGAGACCGGCAAGCGGGGCGCCGATGACGGTGGTCAGGGGCTGGGCCAGGTAGAACAGGGCGAGGATCTTGCTGCGGTGCCGGGACGGAACCCAGAGGCTCAGGAAGAGGATGGCGCCGGGGAAGAAGCCGGCCTCGGCCACACCCAGGATGAAGCGCAGGATGTAGAGGTGCTCCACGGTGCCCACCCACGTGAACAGCAGGGAGACGATGCCCCAGCTGACCATGATGCGGGCCAGCCAGCGGCGGGCACCGAACTTGTTCAGGGCGAGGTTGCTGGGGACCTCCAGCAGGATGTAGCCGATGAAGAAGACGCCGGACGCGAAGCCGAACTGGGCAGCGGAGAGGGCGAGGTCCGTGTTCATACCGTTGGGGCCGGCGAAGGAGATGGCTGTGCGGTCAAGGTAGTTGATGAAGAACATCAGGGCGACGAACGGGACAAGCCGGATCGCCACTTTCTTGATTGCTGATTTCTCGACCACCGATTGTGTGGTGTCCACGTTGACTCCTAGATATCTATGTCCCGAACCATCCGTCGCTGGGAGCCCGGGGACCGTCTCAGGCCGGAAGGGTCAGCGGACCACCGGCGGCTAAAGCATGTGAGTTCCACCATAGGCGGTAACCGTAAATTGGTCAACCGGTTGATGAGTTGTCGCTTGCTGGGGTCAAAGAGTGGATTGCGTTGTTACGCTTGGAGTGTGTCCATCAACTCTTCTGCCGTCTCCACGGCCAAGATCAGTGAGGCTCTCGGCTCCGTTGGCCAAGGCTCCGTCGTGTCGGAAGTGGCCGAACGTCTGCTTGCCTACTTCACGAGCGGAGATATAGCCCCTGGAACCAGGCTCCCGGCGGAACGTCAGCTGGCCGCGTCTCTGGGAGTAGGCCGATCTGCGGTTCGGGAGGCACTCGCGGCTCTCGAGATCCTGGGCATTGTGGTGGTCCGGCCGGGCTCCGGAACCTACCTGCGCGACGGGATCTCGGAGTTGTTGCCCCGCACCCTGAGCTGGGGCATGATGCTCGGAGCGCCTAGAACCCGCGAACTGGTGGAACTGCGCAGCGGGCTGGAGGTTCAGGCCGCGCAGCTCGCAGCGGAGCGAATTACAGACGAAGCGCTCGAAAGGATGAGGGGCAACCTTGCCACCATGGCGGCCAGCCTTGACGATTTGGCCTCTTTCGTCGAGGCGGACGCGGCTTTCCACCGTGAAATAGCCGAGGGTTCCGGAAACCAGGTGCTGCAGGAACTGCTGCAGAGCATCCATTCACTTCTACGGATTTGGGTGGACCGGGCGCTGACCGACGAGGGTCACGCTGCCGCCGCGCTGAAGGAACACACAGAAATTCACGCCGCCTTGGAGGCGCGGGACTCTGCCGCGGTGACAGCAACAATGCGCTCCCACATGGAGACCGCCTCGCGCCGCCTGCTCATCGGCTTCGACGCATCGCAATAGCTTCTATCGATTTCTATTGCCCGGGGCTCTACATAGAGGCACGGCCGGGGAGCGGTTTCGCCTGCTCCGCCATGGACTCAGGCCTACCGTCGGTGATCAGCAGCTCCGGCGTAGCCCGTCGTCTACTGGGCCCTCCTAGACCTAGGGCTTCCGACGCCCGAGGTCGAATCGCGAATCACGAACGGTTCGATAATGATGGTGCGGTAGAAACCCGATGCTGCTGATCGCCCCCAAAGGGCGGCCGATAGCCTCTGTGGGCACTCGACTAACCGATTGCGAATCGCCGATAATGAGCGTTTCGTCAACTACATATGCCCAGACTCCTGACGCAGGGCTCGGACGGCATCCTAGTCCCGCTGGAGAGACAGCCCTGTATCCGACACGGATAGCAATTCGGGAAGGCGGCATACTTGTGATGGACTATCCCTCATGGGTCGCCAAGAAGAAGCATTGCGTATCGCCGAAGAAGTTTTGGCTGATGTTGAATTGAAGCGGCTAAAGGCCTCGGAGATCGTATTGAAGGCAAGCCGTTTAGCCCGTCTTGTCGGTCAAAGCGAACTGATCGAGTTCTTGGCTTTGGAAAGGGATGGCTACCCGGGAAACGACACCGACAACTACTGGATTGGCCGTGCTGGTAGATGGTCCGGTGCATCCAAAGAGAAGTTCTTTCCTGCATCAATTGCGAAAATCGAGTCCGAGATAGAGGCGGCGCGTCAGGCGCTCGGCACCCTAAGCGGTGGAGGCAATTACTCAGGCGAGTACGCTTCTGTCGCCGCGCGCGAGCACGACAAAAAGATCGCCTCCTACTCAAGCACTCTCTCAACATTCTCAGGCATCAGTGGCCAAGTCGTAGCGACCGTGTACAGCCTCGTGACAGAGCTCTACCACGAACTGCTATTTAGTGAGCTTCAGGCAACACTGTTTGAGGCAACGCAAGCACGCGTCGACGGCGCACTGGCTGCTTCCAGTGGAATGGCACTCGAAAAAATGGAACGCATATCAGACCGTCTTCGTGACGGTGACGCTGAGTCGGTAAGTCAAGGGCTCACGTCCTGTCGACGCTTGATCGATTCCGTTGCAGATCATCTTTTTCGTAGCAACGACGGCGATTACGACTTGGGTGACGGCGCCCGAATCAAAATTGGCCAGCAAAACGTCCTCAACCGGCTTCAGGCGTATTGCCACCAGCAGGGCCTTAGCAAGTCGCGGCGCGACCGCATTCGCAAGACATTGGTGGAGTTGTATGCGCGGTGCTCTGCTGGAACTCATGCTGAGGTCGATGTGCAGGAGGCACGCTTCGTGTTTCTCCAGACGTACGTGGTCCTTGGAGAGATTCTGACTCTTGGCACCGAGCCGGAGAAGTTGGATAAGTTGTGAAGAGCGAAGCCCTTCGCCGGGGGACTCTCTGCCCTGGCTTCAACCCTGCGTTTGAACATCCAGTAGTGCCTAGATAGGGCAAGGGATACTATCTACTCCCTCTCGCCTTAAAGCGCCGATAACGGATATTACGTAAAGCAAGTGGGCTGATAGTTGCGGAAGTCCCCTATCTCGGTCTACATCTGAATCAATCCTTACGCGCAGGGATTCAAGAGCGCGACGAGCCTGGAACAGAGCCGCCGGTTGTCAGACCCGTCCTTGATGCCAGCTGCTAATGTGAACGAAAACTGTGTATCTGGGGGTCTGATTTGGCACGTCGTCGGGGTTTTTTGGCGGAAATGCAGCACCAAGCGAAAGTGGCCGAACAGCGGCAACGTGCCGCCGCGCGGGAACAGGCGGCTTCGGCGCGCCGGGCCGAGCAGGCATGGAAAGCTGAGCAGAGGGCGCAGGTTGCACTGCAACGTGCCTCGGAGGCGGACCGCAAACGCCTCGAAAAGGAGGCTCATGACGCCCACGTTGCCAGCCGCCAGGCAGAAGTCGAGCAGCTGAATGCCGAGCTGGCGACCGTGTACGACCAAGTCGACAGCCTTCTTGAATCGACTCTGGCTGTGGATGATTATGTTGACCTTGCCAGCTTGCGCAGGAAGGTCGAGCATCCAGCGTTCGACCGGAGGCTGGAGACCCCAATTCCTACCCCTGTACCCCTGCTCGATCTCCCAGCCCCTGTGTTTGAACCCCCTGCTCCCCCTACCGGGCTTTTTGGACGCAAGAAGAAGCTTGCCGAGGCCCAGGCACAGGCTGAAGCTGCGTTTGCCCAGGCCTATTCGTCTTGGGAGCACGAGATGGCCCAGTTACCGGGGCGGCGCCAGGCGATTGCTGATAGGTACGCTGCCGATGAAAATAACCGAAGGCAAAGGCTGGCGGCAGCGCAAGCCCGGTACTTGGAAGAATGCGCCGCGCGTGAGGCCGAGGTTGCCGAGCACAACGCCTCGATTGACCAACTCATCACGAATCTTAGTTACGGTTCGGTGGAAGCCGTACAGGAGTACGTAGGCATTGTGCTCGCCAACTCCGTTTACCCCGATGGATTCACGGTCGAGCACGAGGCGCAGTTTGATCCTGGAACAGCAGAACTCGCATTGCGCGTCCTCATCCCAAGCCCAGACCAGATCCCGACGATCAAGTCCTACAAGTACGTAAAGGCCAGCGACGAGATAACACCTGTAGCACTCTCGCAAAAAGAGTCGAAAGACCGATATGCAGGAATCGTCCACCAAGTCGTGTTGCGAACCCTCCATGAAATCTTTGAAGCTGATCGCCGCTCGCTGATTCAAGGCATCGCGCTGGAGGTCGGAACACAAACGATCAATCCGGCGACGGGTAACGAAACCTACATCCCATTCGCCGCAGTCGGGGCATCACGTGAGGCGTTTTCTGACATAGATCTCTCGGCCGTTGTTCCAGCGGCCACGCTGGAACACCTGGGCGCTGCCGTCTCTAAGAACCCCCTCGGACTGACACCCGCGAATGTATCGGGAGTTCGGCGCTCCTGATGGCGACGGATGATTTGGTTTTCAATCCACCTCCTGGCTGGCCCCAACCACCCGTGTCCTGGCGGCCACCGGTAGGCTGGACGCCCGACCCCACATGGCCAGCGCCCCCGCCAGGATGGCAGCTCTGGCTGCCATCGAGAGATTCGTCGGCCGCGACCGACATCGTGCCGGCACCGGAACCAGACTCCTCACCCAGCAAAGAGGAACCAACCGAATCTACAGTTGCTGCACGAATCGCGTTTCTTGAGGCAGAAAATGAGCTTCTACGACGGCAACTATCTGAAGCCACCGACGCATCGACTCCTTACGTTGAGCTCAATGATGCACTGGTGCTACAGGAAGTTGGCATCTACCGCTACCACCACCCCCTTGAGAATGCTGCGTCCTTCCGTGAACGCTTAGACGAGGTGGAAGCGCGAATCGCGGAGCTGGTAAAACTCGGGCAGGCGATCGTGAAGTCGAATCTCTTCACCTTCAACAACTCCCTTGCCAAGGGTCGACGCATGACCGATGACCTGGCGAAGCTGATGCTACGCGCGTACAACGCAGAGGCGGACAACAGCATCAGATCCCTCAAGCTAGGCAATGTGGTCACCGCCAAGCGCCGCCTAGATGCTTCTCGCTTAGCGATTGCGAAACTGGGCGCACTGATGGAGATGCACATCAGTGATGACTTCCATGCTTTGCGCGTTGAAGAAATTGAACTTACTGCCGACTGGCTTATGAAAAAGCAGGAGGAGAAGGAAGCACAACGGGAGGAGAGGGCTCGTCTGCGCGAGGAGCGCCGCGTCGAACGCGAACTCGCTGAGGAACGTGCCCGGCTCGACAAGGAACGCGCCCACCTCCTCAACGCTCTCACCGCTATACAGGCAACTGGGCAGGGGGATCCTGATCTGGAACGTCGGCTTGCGTTAATCGATGAAGCAATCGCTCAAAATGATTTCCGCGCTGCCAATATTCGTGCGGGCTACATCTACGTGATTTCCAATCGTGGGGCTTTCGGTGATGACGTGGTCAAGATAGGCCTAACCAGGCGCCTCGAACCCACTGAACGCGTCGCTGAGCTCAGTGGAGCATCAGTACCGTTCCGCTTCGACATCCACACTCTCTTCTTCTCTGAAGATGCAGTCACGCTGGAAAACGAACTTCACAAACATTTCGCGACGAAGGCCGTCAATCAGGCCAACCCCCGCAAAGAGTTCTTCTTTGCAACCCCATCCGAAGTACGAGATGTACTAGTGGAGAAAGTGGGAAACCTTCTGGAATTCAGAGAACAAGCTGACGCCACTGAATACCTTCAATCCATCAAGCAGTGGCCAACTCGATCTTTCCCGGGACCGACCGTTACATCACTGCCCATCGCTACGCAGTAGTGACGTTCCCGCCGCCGAACTCGTCCAGCGCGCCGACAGCGGTGTGCCGAACGCCGTCCTTGCCCGTGATTACGGGATCAGCAGGGAGACCGTCTACAGTACCTGCGCCACGCCAAGCTGGACTAAACTCTCCCCCGCCTACGTCGTGGGCGCGCCACAGCCGGAGCGGCCATAGCTTGACAGAAGGCTGGTTATCGGCGCTTGAAAAATGGGTTGGGGGAGGGCCAGCAGGTGCTCTTCCAGAAAAGCAGGAAGGCTACCAACTTGTCTCATCCGTGGTGGTGGGTTGTCGTCGCCTGAGAATCACGCGTTTGCTGCCTGCTTTGGCGCGGGCATTTCGACTTTCGCCGTGAGCGCATGTCCGGGCTCCGCCGGCGGACCAGCGCTGGTGCGGTTGTTTGTCGCACAACCAGATGTCTTACGGGGTGCCGAATCCTGCTTCGGTAAGGATCTTCTTGCCCTCGCTGCCTGTGACTGCAGCGATGAAGGCCAGGGCCAGGTCCTTGTTTTTGCTCGTGCCCACGGTGGCGATCGGGTAGGTGTTTACGGCTTTGCCCGATCCGGCGAATGGGATTCCTTTGACTTTGTCGCCGACGGACTTGATGTCGGTGACGTAGACCAGCCCGGCATCTGCTTCACCGGAGGTGACCTTGCCGAGGACATCAGTCACGGAGGATTCTTCGCTGACCGGGGCTAGGATGGTGCCGGTCGCCCTTTCCAAGGTGTCGGTCGCGTCGCCGCAGGGGACCTGAGGGGCGCAGGCGACGACTTTCACACCCGGCTTGCCCAGGTCAGCGAAGGAGCTAATCGAAGCCGGGTTAGTCGGCGGGACGGCAATCTCCAACACGTTCGTAGCGAAGGCGAGCGGAGCGCCGTCAATCAATTTCGCGTCGGTGAGCTTTGTCATGTTCTTGGTGTCTGCGGAAGCAAAGATGTCGGCGGGGGCGCCCTGAGTGATTTGGGCGACGAGGTCAGGGGATCCTGCGAAGCTCAACGTGATTTTGGTGCCGGGGTATTTGGCCTCGAAGTCACTGGCGATTTTGGTGAAGGTTGCCTTTAGGGAGGCGGCGGCGAACACGGTTAGTGTGCCTGGTAGGGGTGATGGGGCGGTGCTCGCGGGAGAGCTTCCGGAGGCATCACTCGTGCCGGAGGCACAGCCGGCCAGCCCGACGGTTAGAGCGGCGGCGACCAGCAGCGTGGCCCCGTGTTTGGGGGGATTGTCATAGGATGCTCTTTCCTTGGGGAGTTTCAATGATGACAGTGGTGGCTTTTACGACGGCGGTGGCGACTGATCCAAGTTCCAGCCCCAGATCGCGGACTGCTTCGCTGCTCATCAGCGACACGACGCGGAAGGGCCCGCACTGCAGTTCCACATGGGCCATGACTTTGTCCGCGGTGATCCCAATGACGAGCCCGACGAATCGGTTGCGGGCCGAGCTACTCACGCGGGCGGGGTCCTCGGGAAGTTGGTCCTGGTCCCGCGCCAGCTGGGCCAGCTCCAGCGCGCTCACGGCCAGTCGGCCGGAGTCATCCTTGGCTGGCGATAGCGTTCCGTTCTCGGTCCAGCGCCTGACGGTGTCATCGCTGACGCCCAGAAAACGCTCTGCTTCTGATATCCGAATGTTCGACGTAGACTCATGTTCTTTTATTTGCGAAAGATTCGCGGCATATTCGTCGCATTTGAGACAGGGTGGGCGAAACTGTTGCCTCGTCGTCACAGTTCTGCCCGTGTCCCGATGCCGAAAGCGTTTAGTGCCGCTCCCATGCCCAGCCAGACACCGCACATCCTTGTGAGAGCGAGCTGCAAACAATTCCCGACGCCCGATTTCCGGAAATGAACTGCAGCAGTCGGTCGGACTGCGTGCGGATCGCCGTTAGTCGCAGGCCCATAGGACTCGCTAGGTCGAAGCGGCGCCGGTGGAGTTGGGATCTTATTTCGGAGTAGGAGGCACGGGCTTCGAGAGGGGCACGAGTTTCAGGCCGCCCCGACTTGTTGGGCTGGAATCATTAAGTGCCCCGCGGAGGAAATGGCGGTTATTGGGGCGTGTTGGAGTTTGCCTGGACGTGTTCGAGGACCTCGTACCACGTCGTCTGATGGTCAACCTGCTGCAACTCGTCCAGCCTTGCGCGGACAGAGAGAAAGGCTGGATCTTCATGCCATGCTTCCCAGTCCTGACGGCTTCTCCATGTCCCGATGATGACCCGGGTCTCCGGTGCGTCGACGGGAACCAGCAACTGGCCTGAGATCCAGCCCTGACGGTCGTGGGCTGATCTAAAGCGTTTGAGGATCAGTTGGTCCCACTCTTCCACTGAGCCGGAACGGAGTTGCGTAGTGCTGACGACGGTCATCATGGAACCATCCTCCTCAAGAATCGTCCAACCCAGTTGCGTCTGCTCAGGTTTTCAGGTTGGAGCTGCGCCGTCAACGAGAAGTGCTCTCGCAGTTCCCGGACAGTCGGAGCGTCGTCTCTAGCCCACCAGGGCCGGGGCTGGCTCCACCCAAGAGAGTGGGGTTGTAGTGGGCGACATGCCTGCACGTGGAGGAATCCCTGGCTACATAGGCAGGAAATGGCGAACCGCCGCCTCGGAATCTTCTATTGATTGGTCCCCTCTTTTGGCCTTTTGAATGATGAGCAGCAGAAGCCCCAACAGGAGGACTGCTGCGGCAGACGCAGCAGTGTATTCGATAGTGGAAGCGAGGTTTTGGGCCATACGGCCAGCGGCAGCGCCGTTTCCGTTCCCGGTGAGCAGGTGTGCAGTGATTGCGAGTAGCAGCTCGAGGCTCAACATGTGTGGCTCCTGGACACAGCGCTCTGGGTCTAGCTATTGATAGGACGAGTAGGAATTTGAAGCGTGGATTGAACCCGCTTCGTCCTGGGATCGGGTCGCTACCGGTAGTCGGGGGGCTTACGGAATCAGTCAATCCAACAGGTGCAGTTGGTCCCGTGTGTCGATGTCCTCTCCCACTTCGTAGCCGCAGTCAACAAGGTCGACGAGTTCCGGGTTGGCCTGAAGGAACAGGCGGGCACCAGAGTCGCCTGCGGCGGTCTCACTCGCCGGTGCGCGCAGCGATGCGTCCAGCAGCAGGGGATGTCCGCGCCGGAGCTTCCCGGATACACCCCGGTAGCCCGCAGCTGTGGCCCGGCCAGGCAGGTGCGCTGCCAGCAGCCTTCGTACAAAGTCAGCGGTGAGGCCGGGTTGGTCGACAAGAGTCACGAGTATGTGGTCCCCAGGCGACGCCTTCTCGACTCCGAGCAGGAACGAACCGGCCATACCGCTGTTCCATTCAGCGTTGACCACTGCCCGAACCCCGCGCTGCTCAGCGCGGCCCAGGCTGGTGGAGGCGAGGACCTGCTCAGCCTCCGCACCAAGCACGACCACCACTTCCCGGCATCCACCGTTGAGCAGTACCTCTGCAAGCACTTCCACCAAAGTGCGGCCGCGGAACGGAAGCAAAGCCTTCGGGCCCAGGCCCAGGCGTGTCCCCGCACCGGCAGCAAGCAGAACAGCCGTGACGTTTGATGTCCTGAATTCACTCATGGCTGGCCCCGTAGGCGGCTGGTGTCCTCACCGGCCTTGGTCGCCGCGAAACCCGGCACATGGATTCCTCCAGCAAGAATCCACCAGTATGGATCGTCGCCGCTTAGCCGGGTTCTGATCAGTCGATTTTCCGGGTTCTCTTTCACGTGGGCTAAGGCGCGGGGTCGGGCTCGCCTGGCCGGTAGCAGTACCTTGTGCATCCAGCGGGAAACTGAGCGTCTACCCACAAAATCCATTGGCTCTGGTTCCGCGTCATCATTCATTGACACGATGCTCCAACGACTCGTGTCTGTGGTGCAGCAGAAACTCGTGCCTGTAGTGCAGCCCAATCCAGGGGGATGCGTTGAAGTCGTCGATGTTTATTGCCTTGGGCGGAGCCAATTTCTCTGTTTCGCTGATGGCCCGATCCGTCATACGCGACCGGAACACATATTGGGCGGTGGTATGCGGGAGAACTCGGCGTCTGGGCATGGTCTCTTCTCGAATTCGTTGGATGAGGGCGGACTGGCGAACCTGCGCCACTGCCAGTGGGCATCCCAGGCCAGCAACGGCATATAGGCAGTGTTCGGCGCTAGAAGGCACGGAGAATGTCTTCGACACGTTGCTTGGCATCACCGAAGAGCATCTGTGAGTTGTCCCGGAAGAACAGGGGGTTCTGGACGCCGGCATAGCCGGCGGCCATGGAGCGTTTGAACACGATGACGTTCTCGGCTTCCCAGACTTTCAGGACAGGCATCCCGGCGATGGGACTGGACGGGTCTTCCGCGGCGGCGGGGTTGACGGTGTCGTTGGCCCCGATGACCAGGACCACGGAGGTGTCCCCGAGGTCGTCGTTGATTTCGTCCATTTCCAGGACGATGTCGTACGGGACCTTGGCCTCGGCCAAGAGCACGTTCATATGCCCGGGCAGGCGCCCGGCGACCGGGTGGATCCCGAACCTGACGTCCACGCCGCGTTCGCGCAGCTGGTGGGCCAGTTCGGCGACGGGGTACTGGGCCTGGGCGACGGCCATGCCGTAGCCGGGGGTGATGACCACGCTGGAGGCGCCGGTGAGCAGTTCGGCGGTCGCCTCGGCGGTGATCTCTTTGTGTTCGCCCTGCTCCCCGGCACCCTTTGCGGCTGGTGCGGCGATGCCGAAGCCGCCGGCGATCACGGAGATGAAGGACCGGTTCATGGCTTTGCACATGATGTAGGACAGGTAGGCGCCGGATGATCCGACGAGGGCGCCGGTGATGATGAGCAGGTCATTGTTGAGGAGGAATCCTGCGGCGGCGGCGGCCCAGCCGGAGTAGCTGTTGAGCATGGACACCACCACGGGCATATCGCCGCCGCCGATGGAGGCGACCAGGTGCCAGCCCAAGCCCAGGGCCAGGACGGTGACGACGATGAGCAGCCACAGCTGAGAGTCGTTGACGTACCAGACGGTCAGAGCGATGAACGAGGCCAGCGCCCCGAGGTTGAGGGCGTTCTTGCCCGGCAGCATCAGGGGCGAGGACTTCATCCGCGCGGAGAGTTTCAGGAACGCGACGATGGAGCCGGTGAAGGTCACCGCGCCGATGAACACGCCGATGAAGACCTCGGCGTGGTGGATGGCCAGCAGGTCCCCGGGCAGGGTGGGGGCTTGAAGGTGGCCGTTCCAGCCGACCAGGACCGCGGCGAGCCCGACGAAACTGTGCAGCAGGGCGATGAGTTCGGGCATGCCGGTCATTTCCACTACCCGGGCGCGCCAGAGCCCGATCGCCCCGCCGATAAGGACCGCGCCGGCGAGCAGGGCAAGGCCGGTCAGGCCGTGCCCGGTGCCCCAGGCGCCCTGGACGGCCAGCCAGATCGTCGCCGCTAGGGCGATGACCATCCCGGTGATGCCGTAGGCGACCCCGGCCCGGGCCTTCTCGTGCCGGCTCAGGCCGGCGAGGCTGAGGATGAACAGCAGGGCCGCGGCGATGTAGGCCGCTCCCGCGATGGAGTCGGCGGTCAGCGGACCGGAGACGGTGTCGGACACGGTAAGGCTCCTCGTAAATGTTGCTGCTGCTTCGGTGGCGGCGCTCATGACCGGGCCCCGTTCCCCTTGGCCGCGTCACCGCGGGAGAACATCGCCAGCATCCGCCGGGTGACGGCGAAGCCGCCGAAAATGTTAATGCTGGCCAGCAGCACCGCGACCGCGGCCAGGACCTGCATGACAATGTTGTCGGAGGTCACCTGTAGCAGTGCACCGACGACGATGATCCCGGAGATGGCGTTCGTCACCGACATCAGCGGGGTGTGCAGGGCATGGTGGACCTTCCCGATCACATAGAAACCGACCACGACGGCGAGCATCAGCACCGTGAAGTGCTGCGGCAGCGGCGCCGGCGCCACCGCGTTGACCAGGAACAGAGCCGCGATGCCCGCGGCGAACAGCCCGGCCTTACCGGCCGCGCTGAGGCCCTGCTTTTTCTTCGGCGCCGTGTTCTCGGCAACCTCAGCCTGCGTCTGAGCCGCGGGTGCGGCGGAGACCTGGACCGGGGGCGGCGGCCAAGTGATCTCCCCCTCGCGCACGACCGTCACCGAGCGCTGGACCACGTCCTCGAAATCAATACGCAGGACCCCGTCCTTTTCCGGGGTGAGGAGCTTGAGGAGGTTCAGCAGGTTGGTCCCGTAGAGCTGGGAGGCCTGGGCCGGCAGCCGGGCCGGGAGATCGGTGTAGCCGAGGATGACCACACCGTTTTCGGTGACGATGCGTTCCCCTGCCACGGAGCCTTCAACATTGCCGCCCTGCCCGGCGGCCATATCCACGATGACGCTGCCCGGTTTCATCGCGGCTACGTCCTCGGCCGTGAGGAGTTTCGGTGCGGGCCTGCCCGGGATCAGGGCCGTGGTGATGATGATGTCAACGTCACGGGCCTGCTCGGTGTAGATTTCGGCTGCGCGCCGGTTGTAGGCCTCGGACGTTGCCTTGGCATACCCGTCGGAGGACTTCATCTCCTCCTCCACCTCGACCTTAAGGTAGGTCCCGCCGATCGACTTCACCTGGTCGGCGACTTCCGGCCGCGGGTCCGTTGCCCGGACAATTGCCCCGAGACTGCTGGCCGCACCGACCGCAGCCAGGCCCGCAACGCCTGCGCCAGCTACCAGCACTTTCGCCGGCGGTACTTTGCCCGCCGCCGTAACCTGTCCGGTAAAAAACCGGCCGAACTCGTGTGCTGCCTCAATCACCGCGCGGTACCCGGCAATGTTCGCCATCGAACTGAGCACATCCATCGACTGCGCCCGCGAAATGCGCGGCACCGCATCGAGGGCAAGCGCGGTAATTGGCTGCGCCGCCAACATGTCGACCAGCTCCGGCCGCAGGCCGGGGCTCAGCATGCCGATCAGCGTGGCACCGACAGCGAGGCGGCAGATCTCCTCCTCGGCAGGCGGGTTGATCTTCAGTACCACCTCGCTGCCCCATGCCTCATCAGCGCCAACAATCAATGCGCCCGCTTCAACGTAGGCATCATCACGAAAGGATGCGGACTCCCCCGCGCCCTTTTCCACCACGACGTCGTAGCCCAACTGGATTAGCTTGCCCACCGTGAGGGGTGTTGCTGCAACCCTTGTCTCGCTACCTAATTCGGCCACGACCCCGATACGTGTCACGTTTTCTCTCTCTCATCCATTTATCAAGTTCCGGACTGCGTGCCCGATTCCTGGCGCACCAAGCCCCTTGTTTCTGTGAACGTCAGCTCGCTGCTGCCGTATCTGACATTGCTCCTGACCCAAGGTCGAAGACTGCCTGCCCTCAATGACGATCTATCCGGATCCTTCATCCAGATGAATGCCGCCCCAGCAACCTTGCTGGCGGGGCCACCGATCTGGTCCGGTCTTTGCTTGGCCCCTCACTGAGGTCGAAGGGATGCCCGGACAGCCCTTGCTCCGGAGTGTGCACCCTCGAGCTGCGCCAAGCGGCCAGCTACAGGTCCTTAGACTCTTGTCGGTCAGTACTGTTGTGCAATGCACGATTTCGGAGCGGGGACACCGGAGAAAGTTCCGTTGGCATGAAGGTCAAGTTCTTCCGTCACACCAAATGGCACGTTTTCGTCCAGTGCCACGATGAACTGCCGGTCTCCCAGGCGGGAGACCGATATTCCTTTGCGCCGTCCCTGCTTGAGGGCGACCCGCACAAGCCTGTCGACCGCGGCCGAAATCTGTTCATCCATCTCGGAGCGGCTGCCCACGATCAATTCAAGCTCCAGCGCTTCCGAATCCAGCCGCTTCCTCGCGGTCTTCATGGGCACTGTGGTCATATGAGTTCCTCCTCAAAGGACGGTGAGTGCTGTCAGAGATTCCGGCGGTCCCAGATACATGGACCCAGTCGTCTCGACGGCGGTTTGTGGCCCCTAAGGCCTCGGAAGGCTCGCTTCAGCTCGAGTTCGAGTCCTGCATCAGAGACTGGCGCTGGGTCGGAATCCAGCCCCAGCCTCTGGAAGGTGAGGGTTGCAAAGTCCATCAGAGGGTCACGCCCGTGGTTTCGGACAGCCAATCGCGGGCAATCTGTTCGGCCGCTTCACCCAGTAGGCGCGGGGCCTCCCTTATACAGACTTCCGGCAGTTGCTCGAAGTCTGTCAGGGCATAGACGCGGTCCAGTCCTGCCGTCCGGGTTTGCGCCTCTGCCAGCGTCGTGCGTCCGACAACGGCAACAACTGTCGTACCGTGACGCTTTGCAAGTGCCGCGATTCCGACAGGCCCTTTGCCGCGCAGGCTCTGCTCGTCCAGTGAGCCCTCACCGACAATGACCAGGTCCGCTTCGCTCAGCGCGGGACCGAGGGTGGTCAGTTCCGTGAGTACTTCGACGCCGGAGCAGAGCCGTGCTCCGGCGATGGCAAGGGCTGCAAAGGCTGCCCCTCCGGCGGCGCCGGTGCCTGCCACCTGGCTCAGATCGCTGCCAAGTGTGTGTGCGACGAGGCGTGCCCAGTGGCGGAGCGAGCGTTCCAGCTCCTCTACTGTTCGAGCGTCGGCACCCTTTTGCGGTCCGTAGACGGCAGCAGCGCCGTCGTGCCCGGTTAGAGGGTTGTCTACGTCGCAGGCCAGGATAAGGTCCACTGCTTGGATCCGGGGGTCGAGGCCGCTGAGATCGATCTGTGCTGCAGAGTGCAGACTTTCACCCCCTGGGGCTATTTCCATCCCTGTCGCGTCGGTGATGCGCACACCGAGTGCCTGGGCGAGGCCGGCGCCGCCGTCGGTGGAGGCGCTTCCCCCGACGCCTAGGATGATGCGCCGTACTCCCCGGTCGAGAGCGTCCTTCAGCATCTCCCCCACACCGCGGGTAGTCGATTTGCCCGCCGTTTGGACGTTGGGTTTGCCGGGGAGCAGGGCAAGCCCCGATGCCTCGGCGAGCTCCAGAACAGCTGTTCCGGCATCGTCCATGGCATAAGTCGTTTCCACTGGCTCGCCCAACGGACCCGTTACCTGGACTGTGACGGGCGAGAAGCCGTTCGCGAGGGCAAGCTTGACCGTTCCCTCTCCCCCGTCGGCCACGGGGTGCCGAAGGATTCTGCAGTGGGGTGAGATGGAATTGATTGCCCGTGCCAGTACGTCTGAAGCCTCTTCGGCCGTGAGGGAACCCTTGAATTTGTCAGGGGCCAGAATAACGGTGGGGCCCGCCACTGATTCCCCGGTCACCGGGTCGCCTCCTGGTGGGCTCGCACAAGTTCCAGATACCGTTCGGAATTGGCCCGGATCCCGGTGCGCTCGTCATCCGTCAGTTGCCGGCGGGCTTTGGCGGGAACGCCGGCTATTAGGGTTCCCGGTTCGAAGGTGGCGCCCTCAAGTACCACTGCCCCGGCTGCAACCAGACATCCGGATCCGATGCTTGCCCCATTGAGCACTACTGCGCCCATGCCGATCAGCGATTCATCGCCAATGTGGCAGCCATGCAGAATGGCCCGATGCCCAACGGAGACCCTCTCCCCCACTACGACCGGGGATCCCGGGTCAGCGTGGAGCACGCATCCGTCTTGAATGTTGCTGTCAGCGCCGACAGTGATGGTGTCCCCGTCTGCCCTAAGGACCGATGTGTACCAGACGCTCGCGCGGGCTTGGAGGGTGACCGAGCCGATGATTGTTGTATTGTCGGCGGCCCAGGCTTCGGGGTGGATGGCGGGCTTCCGGCCGCCGAGACTGATCCGCTTCTGCTCCAGGACGGTCATCAGATGATCGCGACGGGATCGAGCATGGAGCCGGTCGCGCCTTTGACCTTGATGGGGAGGGCGACGAAAAGGAATTCATACACGCGATCGCGGGCAAGGTCTTCCAGGTAGATCGACTCGAACAGGTAGATGGCGTTTTCAATCAGCAGGAGCGTATGGACAGGCTGGGGGTTGGCCGGAGACCCGGGGTCCGGAGCCGGCTGAACCTCGAAGGTCTCGGTGTCACTTCCGGCGGCAACGACGCCTTGCTCGAGCAGCCAACGGGCCGCGCTGATGTCGGGTCCGGCGGTCACGTGCCGGGCCATGCGTTCGGGGTGGGGCCATTCACTCATATAGCCGGTGCGGATCATCACGACATCACCGGCGGTGATGGTGACGCCCTGGTGCCGGGCAACGGCTTGGAGTTCTTCGGCGTTGACGGGTTCATTGGCGGGCAGCGCGTTGATGCCGCGGTATCCGGGGACGTCGAGAAGGACGCCGCGGCGGATGAACGGCGGGATCTTGCTCCCGTCTCCCACTGTTGGGCCCCTGTCGCCGAGGCAGGTTCCTGCTGCGGCCCCGCCGTACCAATGGTCATCGTCTCCGATGGTCATGTGCGCGAGTGCGTCGACATGTGCCCCGCTGTGGGAGGTACCGCTCATCACTTCTGCCATGTAGCCCAGATTGACTTCGTTGACCTCGCCCCAGGGCTTTACGCCGTCGCCGCGCAGCCCGGCTGGGGTGCGGTACATCGAGACATCGAAGGGAGGGTGGGCGCCGAAAACGGGCATCCCGGTGAAGCGTGGCACCGAAAGGGTGTACAGCCGACCTTGCGTCGGGAGCTGCAGCGCCGCCAATAGCTCGTTGGGGGATTGATGGGCTGCTGGTCCTTCTTCGAGGAACTGGTCTGTCTGGGTGCTCATGGTGGTCCTTTCATAAGGTCAGGTCTGCGGGAGTCGGGAATGGTGATGGCCCAGCAGCAAATGCGCACCTGAAGGGCGTCAGGGCGCCTCGGGCAGAAGCTTGATGCGGACAGTGCGGTCCTCGGCGACTTCGACGTCGAGCCCGGCCAGCCACTGTGGTTCGCCAGGCTCTTCGCCCAGGAATTCCTTGGCTACTGCACGGAGTACGGGTGAGTGCGTGACAGCGACGGTGAAGACCGTGTTGTCGTCGCGGTCAGCGAGGCTTGCCGCGAATGCGTTGATTCTGCGGGCGACGGCCGCGGCGTCATCACCAGGCGGGTTCTGGTGCCGGACCCACCATCCGACGCGGTCAGGGGCCTGGAGCCACTCTCGGTAGAAGTCGATCCGGGCGATGTCCGCTTCGCTCAGGCCAGGGACCTGAGCGGCAAAGGCTGCTTCGCTGCTGACCATGTCCACACGTGAACCGGCAAGGTATAGGTCGGGGTTTCGCAAGGCAAATGCCACGCCGTCTTCCTGTACCTGTGCACCTGCGTCGCGGGCGCCCTGTGCTACTGCCGCAGCTGTGTCCCGGGTGCGGCGTGTGGCACCGCTGATGACGCGGATAAGGCCGCCGTTCGCCTGTGCGGCTAGTCGTCGCCCGACGTTGACGGCGGTTTCCAGGCCCTCGGCGGTAACAGGCACGTCGCCGCGGTGTGATGCGACTTCACCGTGGCGAAGCAGGAACAGTTGATGACTCATAGTGTCCTCCGGACGTGGTACTTCTGGCTGGTGTATCGGTCCCGCAGCAGGGGTACCGCGTCACGGTGCGGTACCCCTGCTGCGGCACGGTTGATGTGTGGTGTGGGCTATGCGTTGGTTATCTCGGCGACGGGGCGTACCGTAGCGTCCGTCTTCGCGGACCATTGCTTCAGGAACAGTCCGAACACGGCGTCTGCAAATGCCTCATCGTTGATGTTGTTGTCCATTTCGATGAGTTCGATGTCTGGGTTAAGTCCGCTGCGCAGCGAGTCAAACAGCGGGGTGGTGTCGACACCGTGCCACTGGCTGCCTTCTACGAAGTAGTTGTCCAGGCCGAGCAGAGGGAAGGCGACCGCCTTGGGGCCTTTCGCTCGGTTCACGTGGTCAGCGATGTACTCACCGAGGCGCCGCATCTCTTCCGGGGTCGCCAGAAGGGACGTGACGTTCGGGTTGTGGATGATGATGTTCCGCTCTGGAGTGGCGAATTCCTTCGGGATAGTGTCAACTGCGCCGAAGTTGAAGCATTCTGCGGCACCGGGAACGACTACCTGGGGGATTTCTTTGCGGATGGCAGCCTCCATCCGCTCCATGCCCGGGTCGAAGATGCCTTTGTTCCAGTGGTTGATGATCTCGGGCAGGGTGAAGTCGATCAGGCCATCGATTACGCCCACATCGATAAGGTGTTCCATCCCCGCGCCTTCGCCGACGGCGTGGAACGTGACGACTTCGAAGCCCTGCTCCTCCAGATTCTTGCGGATACGCATGACACCGGGTGTCGTGACGCCGAACATGGAGACCGCGATCAGCGGCTTGGAGAACTCGCCATGAGCCTTTGTCACCTCGTACCCGCGGGCCATTCCTGCAGCAGCGTTGGCGGCGTTGGTCAGCACGAGCTTCGAGATGCGGTTCAGGCCGGCGATGTCAGTGACAGCGTTCATCATCAGCATGTCGGAGTGGCCGACATACGGGCGGGTATTGTTGGACGCCATGGTGCTCACGATGAGTTTCGGAACACCCATGCCAAGGCCCCTGAAGGCCTTGCTCAGCAGATCGGTTCCTCCGGTACCGCCCAGGCCCAGGACAGCGTCAATCTTTCCCTCATTACACAGTTCTTCGAGGACAGACTTCAATCCGAGGCTCATGTTGGTGATGGCCGAATTGCGGCCACCCGAGCCTCCCTCGACCCCTCCCGAGAAGGAAGCCAGGTCGATGCCGGCACGTTCTGCGACTACGGAGGACGGGACATCCGGCTCGAAATATGGCTCACCGAGGACGCCGCAGTCCACAACCAGGACGTCGACGCCGGCCGCGAGGAGTGTATTGCGAACGAATTCGTACTCGGCACCCTTGGTGTCCAAGGTTCCGGCCAAGCAAACAACGGGCTTACGAGACATGATGTCTCCTTTCTTGGTTTTCCCAATCAGGCGTATCCGCATCGGTGGGGATAGCCGTTCGCCGCCTCGGCGGCATTTTTCATTCAGTCGGGCTGACCGAGATCGGCTGCTTGCAGCCCCGCCCAGACAGTTTCGGGGGTTAGCGGCAGGTCGCGGAACACGACGCCGGTCGCGGCGGCCACCGCCGAACCCAGTGCTCCAGCCGTGCACAACAGCGCGCCTTCGCTGATTCCCTTGGACCCGTACGGTCCTGGACCGTCGTGGTTCTCGATGGCAGCGCTGATGAGCTCCACCGGCACATCTTTGAAGGTCGGAATGCGGTAGTCCAACGCCCCAAGGTTTCGGATCCGGCCATGGTCATCTATCAGCAGCTGCTCCATCTGACTATGACCGAGCCCCATGATTGCGGCGCCCTCATCCTGGGAGACGACCTGCAGCGGGTTGAGCTCCGTGCCCACATCGCTGACAGTGACGTGTTTCGCCAGAAGCAGCTCACCGGTTTCGCGATCAACCTCGACCTCGATTGCGGTGGCGTTGAACTCGTAGAAGGCGGCGTCCCCGCCCAGCGGATGATGCCCCTTGCCTCGAAGCCGCCTGGTTCCCTGGCCGATGAACTCCCCGCGTAAACTTCCCAGTGCCGCACGCGCCGCCTCCGGAAGGCTCACCTCACCGTCGGGAGTAACCAGGAGACCAGGCTCGTCGGAGAGCTGCTCCTCTGGTATCCCGTGCGTCTCGGCGTACAGCTCCAGCACGCGGCGTCGGGCATCACGGCACGCAAGTACGGTCGCTGAACCCATGAAGACGGTGGAACGGCTGGCGGAAGTCTGGAGATCAAACGGTACGGTGCTGGTATCACCGCTGACGACGCTGACCTTGTCCAGTTCCACGCCGAGTTCATCGGAAACGATCTGCTGCCACAGCGTGCGCGCTCCCTGCCCCATGTCGGACGTGCCGGCATAAACAATGGCGCTTCCATCAAAGAGCAGCCGGACCAGGCTCTGCGAGAGTCCGGAGGTGGCACCGGGCTTGATGCCGACAGCGATGCCGCGGCCGCGGTTCGGGGCCAGCGGCTGATCCCATCCGATGAGCTCGGCTGCTTTTTCCAGGCTCTGGATCCATTCACCGTCAGCCTTGGCTTCACATTCTCCGCGAACGAAGGCTTCCCCGTTTCCAACGAGGTTGCGGCGCCGGATTTCAAGGCCGTCGAGGCCAAGTGCACGCGCACCAGCGTCAAGTTGAGATTCGGTCGCCCACGTCACCTGGGGGCTGCCGTATCCCCGAAAGGCGGTGCTGGGCGTGGTGTTCGTTAGGACGGCACGGCCGGCAACCCGGACGGCAGGCATCCGGTAAGGTCCTGCCGCAACGTAGCTTCCTTTGGACATTACCCGGGGGGCGACGTCCGCGTAGGCCCCGATCAGGAAATCGGCGTTGACTTCGTGGAACGTGAGATGCCCCTGCTCGGTGAAGCCAGTGCGCGCGGTGATCCGGCACCCGGCCCGGCGCATGCTCTGGAAGGTTTCCTCCAGCGACAGAATGAGGCGGCAGGTCCTGCCGGTGCGAAGAGCCAGGGTAGCCACCAAAGGTTCCAGCTTGGGATTCTGTTTGCCGCCGAAGGCGCCTCCAGGATCGGGCGCGCAGACCCGCACCTTATTCAGCGGCAGATCGAGCAATTTCGCCAGGGTCTGCTGCAGCAGGTAGGGGTGCTGCACAGGAGAATAGACCTCGATGCCACCGTTGTCGGTCGGGATCGCAACGGTGCCGCCCGGCTCAATGGGAAAGTGGGTGACCATCGGGAAGGTGTAGGTGTTTTCGACAACCGTGGCGGTTCGTTCCTCTTCCGCGGCGATGTTGCCCCACGTGTAGAGCGCATCCTTGATGACGTTGGTGTCCGCCAACGGATCGCCAGGTCGAAGTGCCGGGTCTTGGACCAGGTGCGCTCCTGGTGCCAGGGCGGAATCGAGCGTGTAGACGCCAGGGAGCTCGTTGAAGTCAACATAAACGGCGCGGGCGCCGGCGTATGCCGCCTCGGCGGTCTCGGCCAACACGGCAGCGACCGGCTCCCCATGGAAATTCACTCTTCCATCGGCCAAGATGGGCCGGTCCTGGTGTGAGACGCCAAAGCGCGGCATGGGCGACGGAAGATCCACCCCGGACACCACGTCCACCACCCCTGGGATCCGTAGCGCAGCCGCCTTGTCGATTCCCGTGATCTCGGCGCAGCCGACGGGAATGGTGACCAAGGCTACCTGCAGGGAGTTCGTGAACTCCAGGTCGGCGACGAAGCGCTGGGCTCCGGTAGTCCGGTCCTCTCCGCCGTACCTCAGCACGGGCTGGCCTACGTTACGGCCGGATCCGTTGCCATCACCATGAGCATGGGACGGGGCTGTGTGCTGCAATGCTTCAGTCATGGCCACAGGTCCTCCGGGCAGCGGTAGCCTGCACGGCGCAAACGATCCGCTCGTAGCCGGCGCACCGGCACAGGTTGCCGGACATGGATTCGCGGATTTGCTCCACCGAGGGCTCGGGGTTGGTCCGGAGCAGGTATTCGGCCGACACGACCTGTCCGGGGATGCAGAAACCGCACTGGACTGCGCCCGCGTTGAGGAATTCCTCCTGCAAATCGCTCAGGCCGTTTTGGGATAGGCCCTCGATGGTCGTGATTTCGCGGCCATCGGCTTCCGAGCAAAGAACAAGGCAGGAGTTCACCGCCCGGCCGTCCAGGAGGATGGTGCAGGCACCGCACTCGCCTTCCGCGCAGCACTTTTTGCTGCCGGTCAGTCCGAGCTCATCGCGCAGCCCATCCAGCAGGGTGCGTTCTGTCGCCACGAACATGGATCGTTCGCTTCCGTTGACGGTGCACGTCACGTTCTGATGATCAGTGCTCGCCTGTTGTTGGTTCCCGGTAGTGCTTGTCACGAGGCCATCTCCTTGTTGGTTCTGCGGTTCGCCGCTGTCAGGACCGCGCGTTTGGTCAGGGCGCGGAGCGTGGCGATGCGGTATTCCCGGCTGCTGCGGACGTCGCTGATCGGTGTGGCGAGCTCCAGCAACTCATCAAGGACCTTGATAAGGGCCGGGCCGTCTTCAAGGGCAAGCGGATCCGTCTGGCCGGTGAGCAGCGGGCGGGGGCCGACGGCGCCCAAGCCCAGGAGGAGTTTTCCGTCGGCGTCCACCTGGGCAGCGACGCTGACCGTCGCAATGTCGACCCCCCGCCGGCGGGTAAGCCGGCGGGAGGCTGATCCGGAACCGTCCGCGGGCCGCGGGAGGTGGATTTGAGTGACGATCTGTCCGGGGGTGCATTGCGTCCGCCGGGGGCCAAGGAAGAACTCGGACATCGGGACGGTTCGCTCTCCGTCAACGGAGGCTATTGTCACGGACGCGCCCAGGACCAGGAGCGGTGGAGCGGTGTCTGCTGCCGGTGAACCGTTGCAGACGTTCCCGATCAGACTTGCCCGGTTGCGGATCGCTACAGAGCCTACGCTTCCGGCTGCCTCCACCAGTCCCGGGTACCATTCCTGGACGACGGGATGGGTGATGAGTTCAGTCATGGTGAAGGTGGGACCAATGCTCGCCCCGGCGTCGGTAACGGTGATCGGTTCGGGGAGGTCCTGGGCGTTTTTGAGATCAACGATGAGATCCGGCTGCAGGGTGTGGTGCCGCAGCCCGACTATCAGGTCAGTTCCGCCGATGAGGATACGTCCGCCCTCACCTGCCGCGGCAAGTGCAGTAAGGGCGTCCGCCATACTGGCGGGCCGATAGTACTTGGACATCGTCGTCCTTTCTTTTCCGGTGGTTCCGGGTCAGGGTTCGATGATGATCTTCAGCGCGCCGCTGGAACGGTCGTTGAAGGTGTTCAGTGCCGTCTCGTATTCCGCGAGGGGGAAGCGGTGGGTGATCAGGTCCTTGACCCGCATCCGCCCGTTGGCAATGAATGGGATGACGCGGCGCATCTCGCCGGCGGAGGCGCGCGAGCCGACAAGTTCGAGTTCGTTGAGCACAATGGGCTGGATAGTCAAGGCAACGGCTTCGGTCGGGATGCCGACCATGGCGCAGCGGCCGCCCTTGCGGAGCATGTTCATCGCCCAGGTCAGGGTTTCCGGCACGCCGGCGCATTCGAGGACAACATCGGCGCCGAGGTCGTCGGTCAGACGCCGGACGTCCGCGACCGGGTCGCCGGCGTTTGTGTCAACGGTCTCGAAGCCCATGGCGGCTGCTGTTTCGAGGCGGTGGCCACGGCCTACGATGATTACGCGGGCCGCGCCGCAGATGAGAGCTGCGTCGCCGGCAAGAAGTCCGATGGCTCCGGCGCCGGTCACGGCGACCGTGTCGCCGGGCTTGATGTTGCCCCGTCGTGCCACGTGGAGTGCGATGCTGGCCGGGTCGACCAGTGCACCCTCTTCGAAGGAGACGCTGTCCGGCAGCCGGAAGATGCATTTGACGTTGTGGACCGCGTAGGTGGCGTCCACGCCCTGGACGTTGTGGCCGTACTGCTCGTGCAGCCCGGCCTTTCCGTAGTTCTCACATACGTTGTACTGGCCCTCGACACACTTCTGGCATGCCCCGCAGGCGTTGTGGCTGGTACCGGCCACCCGGTCGCCGACGCTCCAGCCATACGCCTCAGCGCCGGGGCCAAGAGCCACGATCTCACCTGCCCATTCATGGCCAGGGGTGAAAGGGAAGGCCAAGGGCCAGAATCCCGGGTAGTCGCCACGGATCAGGTGTGCGTCGGTGCCACAGATGGCGGTTGCCCTCACCCTGGCAAGGACTTCGTTGGCTCCCGGCTGGGGCACGGCCTTGGTTTCGATGCCGAGAACGTTCGGCGATTGTACGACAAGGGCTTCCATCGTTTCTGTCATTAGATCTCTTCCTTGAGTCAGTTCACATTTTCTGCCGCCCGGCCCAATGGGATTTCACCGGGGAATGTGATCGGGATTACTTGAAGCTTAGGCTTCATCGGTGACCCTGTCAAACGATTATCGATTATCTAGGGGTTTGCTTGATGCGAAGGTGAAAAGGGATTGCAGGTGAGGGCTGAGTTAGCCCACTTCCTTGGGCTGGTAATGGTCTTCGATCAGCTTGCTGACGTTGAGCTGGTGCTCGCGGGCAGCCTTGGACGCACGCTCGGCATCGCCGTCGCGCAAAGCGTCGAGGATGCCGACATGCTCCTGAAGCAGGTCGCGCACATCCACGTTGGGCAGGTTCAGGGTGATGAAGGTGCGTCCGAACGGAGCGAGGTGGTCGAAAGTCGACACCAGTGCGTGGTTCCCGGCAGTCTGAGCGATAACTCTGTGGAACTGGACGTCAGCTTCCGTGACGGCGAGGAAATCGCCGGAGCTCAGGCTGGCCAGCATCGCATCAACCAGATCCTGAAGGCTTGCCAGAGTGGATTCGCTCATCACGCCGGCGGTCAGCCGGGCAGCCAGGGCGTCGATTTCCGCGCGAACTATACTGACATCCGCCAGTTCTTTGGCGCTCGGCATGCGAACGCGCGCCCCTCGCCGGGGATGAATCGTAATGACGCCTGCTGCGGCCAGATCACGCAGCGCCTCCCGGATGGGCGACTGGCTCATTCCCAGCTCCTTGGCCAGCTGCAGCTCGACAATTCTTCCGCCGGGCTCGTACTGTCCGCTCATGATACGGTCCAGCAGGAGCCGCTTGACCGTGGTTGATAGGAGCTCGTTGCTGTGCTCAGAAATCCCTGGGCTGGCAGTCATCGTAAAGGCACCTCTCATCGCCTCGAGCGGCCTGCGGCTGACGTCGAGGATTATCGTTTATGTCACAAGTCTCTCAGATCGAGGCGACGGCGCGCCTCTTCCGGAGTGGCCGGTTCCCTGTGAAGCAGGCGGGCGATGGAAGTGATCCTTTCGACCTGCGCAGCATTGGTCTCGGCCAGCTTCCCGGGACCGTCCCACAGCGAGTCCTCGATGCCCACGCGGGCGTTGCCGCCGAGGGAGAGGGCGATGGCGCCGATACGCATCTGGGCAGAGCCGGCACCCAGCACTGACCACTCAAAGTCATTACCGAAGAGGCGCTCGGCAGTGCGGTGCATGTGGGCAATGTCCTCGATGTGGTTTCCTGTCCCCCCGAGGAGGCCGAAGACGGTCTGGATGAACAGCGGCCCACGCACGAGGCCGCGGTCAAGCATGTGCGCGAGGTTGTAGAGGTGCGATGTGTCGTAACACTCGAATTCGAACCGGGTGCCCTGGTCACCGCACGTCTTGAGGATCCGCTCGATGTCGGCAAAGGTGTTCTTGAAGACGATGTCCTTATTGCCGAGGTACTCCCGCTCCCAGTCGTGTTTCACTGAAGGATAGCGGTCAAGCATAGGGAACAGGCCAAAGTTCATGGATCCCATGTTCAGCGACGCCAGTTCCGGAGCCAGTTGGACGGCCGGAGCGATGCGCTCCTCCACCGTCATCGCCGGGCTTCCTCCCGTCGTGAGGTTGATGATCACATCTGACTCGTCCTTGATGATTCCGAGCACTTCCTTGAACAGCGCCGGATCCTGGACCGGACGCCCGTCCCTCGGATCACGAACGTGCAGATGGACGATGGCAGCCCCCGCGCGTGCGGCGCCAAGCGCGGCCTCGGCGATCTCCTCCGGCGTGATGGGCAGCCAGGGGGACATGGTCGGGGTGTGAATCGCGCCGGTTGGTGCGCACGTGATGATTGCGTTATGGGCAGCTCTGGCCATGGTGGTACTCCTCCGCTAGACTAACGATAATCGATTATAACGCGATTAGGCAGCCGAAGACCAGAGCCCATGGGGTTCAGGTGTTAAGGCTGATCGAGAACGGCAACATGCGAGGGTGAGAAGCAATGCGCGAGATACTTGACGACCTTCTTGCCTGGTGGCGAGCTGGCCACACAGTCGGGATGGGCACCGTCGTGGCTACCTTTCAATCCGCACCCAGGCTACCGGGCGCCTCCCTTATCGTGGGGCCGGACGGAGAAGCCGTCGGCTCAGTCTCGGGCGGATGCGTCGAGGGTGCTGTCTACGAGCTTGCACAGTCAGTGGTGGAAAACGGCGCCCCCGTTCTGGAACGCTACGGCGTGAGCAGCGAAACGGCCTTCTCCGCCGGACTGACGTGCGGCGGCATTCTCGATGTATTTGTCGAGCCCATAAACCGTGAGACCTTCCCCGATCTGGAGTCAGTTGCCAGAGATGTGGACGAAGGGCGCCCGGTGGCCGTCGCCACCGTAATAGAGCATCCCGACCCCGAGCGGCTGGGTGCCAGGCTGGTAGTAAGGCCTGAAGGAGAATCAACCGGCACCCTTGGCGGCGCCGTCCTCGATGACGCGGTAGGCGATGATGCGCTAGGCCTGCTGGGACTGGGCCACAACGGCACGTTCACCTACGGTCCTCACGGTGAGCGGCTCGGCGATGGTGTCAAGGTCTTCGTTTGGGCCTTCGCCCCCGCGCCGCGCATGCTGGTGTTCGGAGCCATCGACTTCGCCGCGGCGGTTGCCAGCATCGGTTCCTTCCTCGGCTATCACGTCACCGTCTGCGACGCCCGCCCGGTGTTCGCAACCCGTGCCCGGTTCCCGTCCGCCGATCAGGTCATCGTCGACTGGCCCCACCGGTACCTGCGCAGCGAGGCCGAAGCAGGCCGCATCGACGGCCGCTCTGTTCTCTGCGTACTCACCCACGATCCGAAATTCGATGGGCCGCTGCTGGAGACGGCACTCACTCTTCCTGTGGGATACATCGGTGCCATGGGATCCCGACGTACCCACGAAGACCGCATGGGCCGGCTCCGCGAGGCTGGAGTCAGCGAAGAACAGCTGCGCCGGCTGTCGTCGCCGATTGGGCTCGATCTTGGTGCCCGAACCCCTGAGGAAACAGCGGTCAGCATCGCAGCCGAAATCATCGCTCACCGCTGGGGCGGGACCGGGACCCCCTTGGGCAGCACCAGCGGGCGCATCCATCACGACATGTGGGCAAAAGCACCGGGGGCGCTTACCCCGGCCCACAACCACATCGAGGCCTCCACGTGAAAGTCGCCCCCGTGACGGGACCATCAGCGCCAGAAACCCCAACGTGCACACCCTCCGTGCCGGGGAAAACAACATCACCCACCCCCCTCGGCATGCCGAGCATCCGCCCCGGCCCGGAACCTGAACCCGATGCGGTACCGCCGCTCCCCCACCGTGAAGCACCCGACGGGCTCTGGGACCGGTACGGGCGGCGCGCCACAGACATGAGGTTGTCCCTTACCGACAGGTGCAGCCTGCGCTGCACCTACTGCATGCCTGCCAAAGGCCTCGAATGGATGGCCAAGCAGGCAGTCATGACCGCCGAGGAGATAATCCGGACTGTCCGCCTCGGCGTCAGGGAGCTTGGCATCCGTGAGCTGAGACTGACCGGCGGAGAGCCCTTGGTGCGTGCAGATCTCCTTGACGTCATATCCGGGATCCGTGCCAATCATCCGCACCTGCCGATCGCCATGACCACCAATGGTGTCGGACTCCAAACGAAGGCGGCCCCGCTGAAGGCAGCTGGACTGACCAGGATTAACGTCTCCCTCGATTCCCTGCACGAGGAGACCTTCAAGCGGCTGACGCGCAGGCCGTTCCTCACCCAGGTCCTGGCCGGAGTAGATGCTGCCCGTGACGCCGGGCTCGGACCCGTCAAGCTCAACGCCGTCCTCATGCGCGGCATCAACGACGCCGAAGCGCCAGAGCTCCTGCGCTGGTCACTGCAGCAGGGGCATGAGCTGCGCTTCATCGAACAAATGCCCCTGGACGCAGACCACGGCTGGAGCCGACGGGACATGATCACCGCCGCGGAAATCCGCGAGCTTTTGTCGACCGAGTATGTCCTGACACCCGACCCCGGCCACCGGGACGGGGCCCCCGCAGAGCGGTTTCAGGTGCGGCGCCGCGACTCCAGCCGAGGCGGCATCACAGGCCAGGCGCTGGGAACGGTCGGCATCATCGCCTCAGTGACAGAACCCTTCTGCGGCGATTGCCGCCGCACCCGGATCACTGCAGACGGAAAGATCATGAGTTGCCTCTTCTCCCGCCATGAGGTCGACTTTGTCTCGCTCATGCGGCAAGGAGCCACGGATCGCGAGCTCGCGGAAAGGTGGCAGGACGCAATGTGGGCCAAGCCCCGGGCCCACGGCATGGACCGCACGGGCCTTGGCACCGAGGATTTTGTTCAACCGGATCGCAGCATGAGCGCCATAGGAGGCTAACCAGTGCTCGTACGTTATTTTGCTGCCGCATGCGCAGCCGCCGGGGTCGAGGAGGAAGATCACCCCCTGCCCGAGGGCACCAGCCTGGAAACACTGCTGGCAGCTGTACTGGCGGTTCGCCGCCCGGAACCTCCGGCAGGAACGGCGCCCCTCTCGCGCATACTGCAGCGATGCAGCTTCCTGAGAAATCAGGTCGCCCTTCGTGACCCCACTGCAGGACTCGGGACAA
This sequence comes from Arthrobacter sp. NPDC093139, assembly GCF_044754165.1. Taxonomy (NCBI): domain Bacteria; kingdom Bacillati; phylum Actinomycetota; class Actinomycetes; order Micrococcales; family Micrococcaceae; genus Arthrobacter; species Arthrobacter sp. NPDC093139. The sequence goes on along the minus strand of NZ_JBIVOO010000011.1, from coordinate 53,679 downwards.
GTGACGTCATCGATGTCCTGCCTCCCTTCGCCGGCGGATAGAACCCTGCAGCGGCAGACCGGCCGCAGCAATTGAACAGGGGAATGAATCAGAAGGAGCGGCCAATGAGCAGGGCAGAAACGCAAATCCAGGTCATAAGGACCTCACTGGCCTCCGAACCGATCGCCGTGGAAGAGGCAATCGCCGCTGTCGGGTCAGAAGGGGACGGTGCCGTTGTCAGCTTCAGCGGCGTCGTCCGCAATCACGATGGAGGCAAGAGTGTTGAGCAGCTGAGGTACTCCGCCCATCCGATCGCGGAGCGGGTGCTCAGAGAGGTAGTTGCAGCCCTCGTCCAAGAGAACACCGGCGCGGACAGTCAATCCTTGCGGATCTGGGCCGCACACAGGGTTGGCCGGCTTGAAATTGGCGACTCCGCGCTCGTGTGTGCCGTGGCGGCCCCCCACCGGCAGCAGGCGTTCGAGGTCTGCTGTGAATTGGTGGACCGGATCAAGGCGCAGGTCCCGATTTGGAAAGAGCAGTTTTTTAGCGACGGCACCACAGAATGGGTCTCCTCAGGGGGCTAACGTCGGCACTGTCCAGCCCTGGATACCGCTCGCGTTAGTGCCCGCTCGCGTACAGCCTCCCATGTGGGCCGCGACATCGCGTTTGGAAGCCCCACCGCCGGGCGGAGCAAAGAGTCATAGGGTTGTGTCGCTATGCCTGGAGACCCGTTCCGTGTGGCCCGAGACGCACAGCTGTCCGGGCCCCTGATTCACCTCAACAGTGTGCAATATCGGCTCAAAGCCTTGTGAGTGCAGTCACAGCCGTGTACAGTCGCAGTCAGATTATCAATTAACGATAATCGGTGAAGTGCCTCCCCTCCCGCTCCAGTTCCGCTAAGGCGATGCCGCCAAGGGCAAAAAAATATGGAGCGGCCCTGCTTTAGCTCAGGCCCAAAGGGACTGGACGTCGGCAGATGCCGCAGGGAGGGGTCACCGCCTTCCACCCCCTCAACTGATCAACGATGCTCTCTTGAAAGCAAGGAACAACTATGAAGGCTCTTGTAATTATCGGTATCACTGCAGGCGTTCTTGCCGGCTTCTGGGCCGAGTACAGCACTCCCCTTGGACTCATCACCTGGGTCGGATTCTTGTCATGGGCGTGCTTCTTCGCGGCGGGAGGCAAGCGGACGGGGCTTCTCAAGACCATCCCTGCGAACCTGACCGGTGTCCTGTGGGGCGCCGCAATGGTGTGGGGGGCGTCAACACTGCCGATTCCGGGGGCCCTGGGAGTCTCGGTCGCCATCGCTGCCTTCGCCATGTGCATCCAGGCACGCTGGAGTGTCCTGAGCTTTATCCCGGGGGCGTTCGCCGGCACCGCGGCATACTTCGGAAATAACCTCGACCTTCTAGGCACGTCACTGGCGCTTGTTATCGGTGCCTGCCTTGGTTGGATCTCCGAATTTGCTGCCGGCCTCATCATGAATGCCGGCAGCAGGAAAAGCGACGCCGCTGCGACTTCCGACGCAGCTGCCGTAGCCCATAACTAACGCGTGAAGCGCCGGCGGGCCACCAATTCCCGGCGGCGCTTTTGTCGTTCAGCCCTGCGGGCACCGGAGACGGGACAACCCCGCGCCAGCAGGAATCCGGCCCCTGCGCGTTCAAGCCAGAGGAGGGCAGGGCAGGGGCTCAGCGTTTGATCTTCTCGGATAGGGCGTGGGCGTGGCGCAGCAGCAGGCGCCCAAGGACGGGGCGCCGTTCGGCGGAGAAACGGGACTCTATACCGGTGATGCTCAATGCCCAGGCAGGCTGCCCGGCGGCGTCGAACACCGCCGCTCCCATGCCCCAACTTCCTTGAACGAGGAGCCCAGGATTGGTTGAATATCCCGCCGCGCGGGTCTCTTCGACCCGTTGGCGGATGAGGTCCGCAGCGTGTTCGGGGCCAAAGTGTTCTTCCAGTCGCGCGCGGGCAAGGTACCGCTCGGCGGCATCCCGCGGCAGGAACGAGAGGATAACCAGGCCCGCGGATGCGACGCCGAGAGGGAAGCGCTTGCCCTCGTAAAGAACGAAGGAACGGATCGGGAAGCTGCCGTCCTGGCGCAGCACGCAGACAGTTTCGTCGCCGCGTCGGGCCGACAGGAAGGCGCTCTCCCCGGTCTCTTCAGCAAGGGCCCGGACGTGGTCGCGGGCCAGTTCGGTGATGTCATAGCGCTCCGCGGCGATAGACCCCATGAGGTAGAGCTCGGGCCCCAGGTGCCAGCGGCCCGCCTTGGAATCATGGTCCAGGAACCCCTCGACCGCCAAAGATGACAGCAGCCGATGGGCCGTGGGGCGCGCCAACCCGGTGGCGCGGGCTACCTCTGTCGTCCCGATTCCGCGGGGCATGGCCCCGCTGACGGCTCGGAGAACCTGGCCGATGCGGCCGACGACTTGGGCCCCGGGAAGCGTTTCACTCATGTCTACATTATGGACGCTTTGGTCCGCTCTGACCACAAGGCGACCAATAAATGGTCAAGGGCACATTTACATTGACTGCACTCCAGGGCAAAAGCTACGGTTCATGACACACCTCGCACAGATCATATAGTGGACGAATAGGAAATAAGATGGCAGAAAAACTTTGGGGCAGCGCCGCAGAGGCACTGGCCGGAACCATCCAGGACGGAATGGTCCTCGCCGTCGGGGGATTCGGCCTCAGCGGCATCCCCCGGGACCTCATCGAGGCGGTACGCGACAGCGGCGCGCGTAACTTGACCGTCGTATCCAACAACATGGGCGTGGACGGCAAGGGACTGGGCCTGCTGCTGGAGAACCAGCAGGTGAGCAAGGTTCTGGCTTCCTACGTTGGGGAAAACAAGCTCTTTGCAGAGCAATACCTGGCAGGCACGCTCGATGTTGAATTCGTTCCGCAGGGAACCCTCGCGGAGCGTCTGCGCGCTGGCGGAGCAGGCATCCCCGCCTTCTACACTCCCACTGGCGTTGGCACGCCGATCGCGGAGGGTAAGCCTGAAGCAGAATTCGATGGCCAGCGTTGCATCCTGGAACGCGGCATCGTTGCAGACGTCGCCTTGGTCCGCGCCCACCAGGCAGACCGCGAAGGCAACCTCCGCTACAGAATGACTGCCCGCAACTTCAACCCCCTCGTCGCAGCGGCCGGCCGAACGACCATCGCTGAAGCCGAAGAAGTAATCGATGGTTACCTGGACCCCGAGGACGTAATCACACCAGGGGTCTTCGTGCAGCGAGTGGTGCGCGTCGTCAATCCGACCAAAGACATCGAACAGCGGACCGTACGGGTCCGCGCGGAGGTATGAAATCATGTGGACCCGTGATGAAATGGCGGCCATCGCCGCCAGCGAACTCGAAGACGGCCAGTATGTGAATCTGGGCATCGGAATCCCGACGCTAGTGGCCAACCACCTGCCCGAGGGCGTCCGCGTTACTCTCCAAAGCGAGAACGGCTTGCTGGGCATGGGCCCGTTCCCCTACGAAGGCGACGAGGACGCGGACCTCATCAACGCCGGCAAACAGACCGTCACAGTTCTGCCGGGCGGCAGTTTTTTTGACTCCGCTGTTTCCTTCGGCATGATCCGTGGCGGACACGTACAGACCGCCATCCTCGGTGCCCTGCAGGTATCCGGGGCAGGAGACCTGGCTAACTGGACCATTCCAGGAAAGCTCGTGAAGGGTATGGGCGGTGCCATGGACCTTGTCGCCGGCACACCGCGCGTGATCGTAGTCACCGACCATGTAGCCAAAGACGGTACCCCGAAGATCGTGTCCGAGTGCGACCTTCCGCTGACCGGTGTTGGCGTTGTCGACCGCATCATCAGCGACCGTGCAGTCTTCGATGTAGTGGACGACGCGCTTGTCCTGCGCCAAATTGCCCCAGGGCATACCGTCGAAGAACTTCGCACTCAGACCGGGGCGGCATTCACCGTTGCCCTCGAGCTGGCTTCCGGTGATCCCGAGGCACTCCGGCAGGCGGACACCCCTGAGCCCGCATCCGAGGCCGTCGGGGCAGACGCATGAGCGCACTGATCGCCGGCTACGCCCGGACACCCTTCGCCCGGTTCAACGGACAATTCGCCTCCATCCCGGCCACATCCCTTGGCTCTCACGCGATCGCGGCAGCGCTTAGCCGTGCCGGGGTAAATCCGCAGGAAGTCCAAAGAGTGATCGCCGGACACGTCCTGCAGGGCGGAGCGGGCCAAAACCCCGCCCGACAGTCTGCCGTGGCGGCAGGAATCCCCTTGAGCGTCCCGGCAATCACGCTGAATGCAGTGTGCCTCTCGGGCATCGAGGCCGTCGCTTCCGCCGCACGGCTGATCGACAGCGGTGAGGCGGACATCGTCGTAGCGCTCGGCCAGGAGTCCATGTCCTTGGCTCCTCACGTGTTCAACGCGAGGGCCGGACAAAAGTACGGGGCATTGCAGGCCGTGGACACACTGGAACTCGACGGCCTTACTGACGCCTTCGAACGCCGATCGATGGGGATTTCCACCGAGGACGGCAATACCGACTACGGTCTGGACAGGGCAAGCCAGGATGCATGGGCAGCGGCCTCGCACCAGCGCGCCGAGGCACATACCGCCTTCCATGCCCAAGAAATCGCCCCCTACACGATCACCTCACGCCGTGGAGATAGCGTAGTCGCCGGTGACGACGGAGTTCGGAACGGGACGACCAGCGAGTCACTCGCAGCCCTGCGTCCGGCCTTCAGCAAGGCAGGGACCATCACGGCCGGCAACTCCTCGCAAATCACAGACGGCGCCGCCGCATTGGTCCTCGTCAGCCAAGCAGCTGCTGCACGGCTGGGCCTGTCCCCAATCGCTGCAGTGGAATCCCACGCCTTCGTGGCCGGGCCGGACGTGCGGCTGCACGACCAACCCGCCAACGCGATCCTGGCCGCACTCAAGAAAGTCAACGCCGGAGTAGAAGACCTGGCCGCCGTCGAGATCAACGAGGCGTTCGCCGCCGTGGCCGTCCAATCGGTCCGCACACTCGGAATCAGCCCCGATATCGTCAACACCCGTGGCGGCGCGATCGCCCTCGGACACCCCATCGGAGCCTCAGGTGCCCGTATTGTCGGAACACTGGCGCGTCAACTCGCCGAGCTTGGATCGGGTCAGCTGGGCGCCGCGGGAATCTGCGGCGGAGGCGGACAGGGATCCGCGGTCGTTCTCAGGTCGCTCTAGGGACTGCATCCGATGACGACAAGCATCAAGCTCATGCCTGAGCAACTAAACAGGCCCACCCAGTATGGCTACCAGCGATCGGTTGTGGCGAATTGGTGCGAGCTCATCCCTGGCGACACTGTGTTGCTTCTCGGCCCCCTGGCCGGGGAGCGGCACAGGGGAACGATAGACGCCATTTCGGCGGACGGCACCGTCATGTGGCTGCTACTGGAGAACGCCGGCGGTCGGAAACTATTCCATCACGTCGACGGCTACCAAACACTCGTCGATCCTGTCAGGACCGGACGTGGGGATCAATAAGCAAAAAAATATCCGACTCCCGGCGCTGGCGGCGGACACGCAACTCACGCAACCCGAAAGTCGGGGCCAGCGCCGGGCCTCCCCTCTACCCCAGTGGCAGAGTGCCAGAAAATGGGTCAGAATCCCGATACCTGCTATTGAGGACTGCGCCAGCCGGGGCAAGGGACCACTAATGCCGGCAACTACCGCTGTCAGTGATGAAGTACACCCCAACCTGACGTCAGGTAAGAAGCCGAAGGGGCGTCAGCATAGGGTCTGTTTCCCCTTTTTCTGACAAAGCTCAAGAGGCTCTTAGATCTCAACCTGACAAGACTGATACTGGCCAGCACCGGATGGGCGCTTGTCTCCGTCTGCTTATCTTCCCCTTACGCCGGTGTCAGTGCATAAGTCAGCCTGGAACGGCGCCGCCTTGCACCAGCCGCCTTAAACCTCCGCGACTGGAGCCGCGAACTGCGCCTCGTACAACCGCGCATAAGCCCCACCACGTGCCAGCAACGAAGCGTGCGTCCCCTGCTCCACGATCTGCCCGGCCTCCATGACCAGGATGAGGTCGGCGTCGCGGATAGTTGACAGACGGTGCGCAATTACGAAGCTCGTCCGGTCGCTCCGCAGGGCACTCATCGCCTTCTGCACCAGCACCTCCGTCCGGGTATCAACGGAAGAAGTCGCCTCATCGAGAATCAAAACGGAAGGCCGGGACAGGAACGCCCGGGCAATCGTCAGCAGTTGCTTCTCCCCCGCTGAAACATTGGAACCCTCGTCCTCCAATACGGTGTCGTAGCCCTCCGGAAGCGAGCGCACGAACCGGTCCACATACGTCGCCTGCGCCGCCTCCAGGATCTCCGCCTCCGAAGCACCAGGCCGGCCGTACGCAATGTTGTCCCGGATGGTCCCGCCGAACAGCCACGTATCCTGCAGCACCATGCCCAGCCGCGAGCGCAGCTCACGTCGCGGCACGGAGGTGATGTCCACGCCGTCGAGCGTTATCCGCCCCGCGTCAATCTCGTAGAACCGCATCATCAGGTTCACCAGCGTGGTCTTGCCCGCGCCGGTCGGCCCCACAATCGCCACCGTCTGCCCCGGCTCCGCCACCAAAGAAAGCGAAGAGATGAGCGGCTTGTCCGGCGAGTAGGAGAAGGACACGTCCTCGAACACCAGCCGTCCCCGCGCTCCGCCATCGGGAGAGGCAGCAGGCAATGGATCCGGCAGCTCCTCGTCCTCGTCCAATAACGAGAACACCCGCTCGGCGGACGCCACCCCGGACTGCAGCAGGTTGGCCATGGACCCTAGCTGCGCCAGCGGCATGGTGAACTGCCGCGAGTACTGGATGAACGCCTGCACATCCCCCAGCTGCATCGCCCCGGACGCCACCTGCAGGCCGCCCACCACCGCTATCCCCACGTACACCAGGTTCCCGATGAAAGTCATGGCCGGCATGATCAGCCCGGAAACGAACTGCGCGCCGAAGCTCGCCTCATACAGCTCCACGTTCTTTTGCCGGAACCGTTCCTCCACCTCGTGCTGCCGGCCGAACACCTTCACTAGCGCATGCCCGGTGTACGTCTCCTCAATCTGCCCGTTCAGCTCCCCCGTGTTCTTCCACTGCGCCACAAACAGCTTCTGCGAGCGCTTGGCGATCAGCGCCGTGATCACCAGCGTCAGCGGCACGGTCACCAGCGCGATCAACGCCAAGGTGGGCGAAAGGATAAACATCATCACCAGCACCCCCACCACCGTCAGCACAGACGTGACCGCCTGGCTGATGGACTGCTGCAGGCTCTGGGAGATGTTGTCGACGTCGTTGGTCACCCGGCTCAGCAGCTCCCCGCGCTGGATCGAATCGAAATACCGCAGCGGCAGCCGGTGGATCTTCGCCTCCACCTCCCCGCGCAGCCCGAACACCGTCCGCTGCACCACCCCGTTCAGCACATACGCCTGCACCCACATAAACGCCGATGCCAGCACGTACAGCACCAGCGCCCACAGCAGCACCGTGGACAGCGCCGCGAAGTCGATCCCCTGGCCAGGCGTCAGCGCCATCGGCGTGAGCATGTCCGCCTGCTGGTTCTGCCCGGACGCCCGCAGCTGCGCAATCACGTCCGCCTTGCTCGCCCCGGCCGGCAGCTCCCGGGACACCACTCCGGCGAAAATAAGGTTGGTGCCCTCCCCCAGCAGCCGCGGCCCGATCACCGACAGCGCCACACTCGCGGTCCCCATCACCAGCACCAGCAGCAGCCACCCCCGCTCTGGCCGCAGCGTGCCCAGCAGCCGCTTGGCCGACGGCCCGAAGTTCATCGCCTTCTCGGCGGGGACGTTCATCCCCGCGAACGGCCCTCCACGTCCCGGCCCGCCCGCCGGACGGGGGATGCGTTCGACGACGGCGGGCCCGGTTTTCGAGGCAGGTGCTGTTCCGGCGGTGGCAGCGGAGGTAGCGCCCGACGGCGGCCGGTGCGGTGTGCTCATACCGTCTCCTCCGCTGCCAGCTGGGACGAGACGATCTCGCGGTACGTTTCCGACGTCTCCAGCAGCTCACCGTGCGTTCCGCGCCCGACGATCCTGCCGCCGTCGAGCACCAGGATCTGGTCCGCGTCAACGATGCTGGACACCCGCTGGGCGATGATCACCAGCGTGGCACCGGCGGTGCTGCGCTTGAGGGCACGGCGCAGCCGGGCGTCGGTGCCAGTGTCCAGCGAGGAGAACGAGTCATCAAAGATGTACAGCTCGGGCCGCTTCACCAGGGCCCGGGCGATGGCCAGCCGCTGCCGCTGCCCGCCGGAGACGTTGGTGCCGCCCTGAGAGATGGGCGCATCCAGCCCGCCCTCCATCTCCTCCACGAAGTCCCGGGCCTGAGCGATCTCCAGTGCGGCCCAGAGCTCCTCCTCGGTGGCGTCCGGCTTGCCGTACTGCAGGTTGCTGCGAACGGTGCCGGTAAACAGGTAGGGCCGCTGCGGCACCAGGCCGATGTGCCCCCAGAGCAGGTCCGGGTGCAGCTCGCGGACGTCCACGCCGTCGATCCGGACCGAGCCCGTGGTGGCGTCGAACAGCCGCGGCATGAGGTTCACCAGGGTGGTCTTCCCTGCGCCGGTGCTGCCGATGATCGCCGTCGTCTGCCCTGCTTTGGCGATGAAGCTGATCCCGGAGAGGACGGGCTGGTCGGCACCCGGGTAGGCGAATCCGGCGTCGACCATTTCCAGTTCACCGCGGCGCCGGCCGTCTGAAGAAACAGCGCTGCTGACAGGCTTCTTCGGTGGCTGGACACTCGACTCCGTACCCAGCACCTCGCCAATCCGGTCCGCGGAGACGGCGGCACGCGGGATCATCACCGCCATAAACGTGGCCATCATGACGGACATCAGGATCTGCATCAGGTAGCTGAGGAACGCGATGAGCGTGCCCACTTGCATGGAGCCGTCCTCGATCCGGAACGAGCCGAACCAGATCACCGCCACACTGGAGACGTTCAGCACCAGCATCACCACGGGGAACGCGAGCGCCATCAGCCGGCCCGCACGCAGCGCGGTGTCCGTGACGTCCTCGTTGGCTTGGGCGAAGCGGGCCGTCTCGATGTCCTCGCGGACGAACGCGCGCACCACACGGATGCCGGTGAGCTGCTCGCGGAGCACTCTGTTCACGGTGTCGATCCGCTTCTGCATCTTCCGGAACAGCGGCACCATACGGATGATGATCAGACCCACCCCCGTCAGCAGCACGGGCACGGCGACCGCGATCAGCCAGGACAGCTGCACATCCTGCCGGACGGCCATGATCACGCCGCCAATCGCGAGCATGGGCGCGGCCACCATCATGGTGGCGGCCATCAGCACCAGCTGCTGCACCTGCTGGACATCGTTGGTGGACCGGGTGATCAGGCTGGGCGCGCCGAACCGGGTGACTTCCTGTTCGGAGAACTCACCCACGCGGGAGAAGATGGCGCCGCGAAGGTCCCGGCCCGTGCCCATGGCGGCCTTCGCCCCGAAGTACACCGCAATCACTGCGCACACGATCTGCAGCAGCGTGATTCCCAGCATCAGGGCGCCCAGGCTGAGGATGACGCCGGTGTCCCCCTTGGCCACGCCCTCATCGATGATGTCCGCGTTCAGCGTGGGCAGGTACAGGGAGGCGATGGACTGTGCCAGCTGGAAAACCACGACGGCGACCAGCAGCCCGCGGTGCGGCTTCAGGTATTCAACGAGTAACTTCCAGAGCATGCGGGGCTCCACTTCTCGCCGCAGGGGTTCCCAGGAATTGGAATTCCGGCGGATCCCACGCAAACAGATTCGAAGGCCAGTGTACGTCCGGCGCCTTGGGGCCGGACGTGACCGTGGCCGGTCCCGCAACGCGTAGGCGCCCGTTGTACTTTGGAACGGACGAGAGGAACCCCCGTGACCGACACGATCCTGATGGCCGAGGTGGCCGACGCCCTGGAACGCCACGGTGTCCGCCACGAAGTACTCGAGTGCTCCCCGGAGCTCGCTGACACCGCGGCGTTCTGCGAGCACTACGGCTTCACCCTCGAGGAGGCGGCCAACACCATCGTCGTGACGTCAAAGAAGGTGGATCCGCCCTTGTACGCGGTGTGCGTGGTGCTCGGCACCACCCGCCTCGACGTGAACCGCGCCGTGCGCGGGCTGCTGGGCGTCAAGCGGGCCTCCTTCGCCGACGCCGAGACCACCACCGCCGTGACCGGGATGCTCATCGGCGGAGTGACGGTTCCCGGCATCGAGGGGCTGCCTGTCTATGTAGACCGCGCGGTGCTGGACGCGGAGCGGGTTGTCATGGGCGGCGGCAACAGGTCCAGCAAGATCGTCCTTGCACCGGCCGAACTCCTCAAGCTGCCCGGCGTCGAGGTAGTGGACGGCCTGGCCACACCGCGTGATCCCGCGGACCTGCTGCAGGACTGAACCCGGGTCCACTTTCCGAAATTGGCTCTGGCGCGACTGCGTGTCCGTTCCCTAGCGTGGGTCAGGACGCCAACGAACTTGGGACGAAAGAGCAGGCCGCCATGGTGAACAACTACAACTTTTCGCAGGTAGACGTCTTTGCCCCGGGGCCCAAACCGGGCAACCCGGTGGCCGTCGTGCATGACGCCGATGCCCTGACCACCGAGCAGATGCAGACCTTCGCGAACTGGACCAACCTCTCCGAAACCACGTTCCTGCTCAAGCCGTCCAATCCGGACGCTGATTACAGGCTGCGGATTTTCACGCCAAAGGCCGAGCTGCCCTTCGCCGGGCACCCCACGCTCGGCTCGGCCCATGCCTGGCTGGAGCGCGGCGGTGAGCCCCGCACCGAAGGGATACTGATCCAGGAGTGCGGCGTCGGGCCTGTGGCGATCAGGCGTGAAGGGCACGAGCTCGCCTTTGCGGCGCCACCCCTGCGTAGATCAGGACCGGTGGGGCCGGCCGTGCTGAAGCAGGCACTCTCCGGCCTCGGGATCGGCGAGGACGACGTGCTGGCCAGCAATTGGGTAGACAACGGGCCGGGCTGGCTCGGCCTCCGGCTGGCTTCCGCCGAAGCCGTACTGGACCTCAAGCCTGACTTCGCCGCCATGGGTGAACTGCTGGTCGGCGTCATCGGTGCGTTCGGCCCGGGAGGCCCGGCGGACTTCGAGGTGCGTGGATTCGCCCCGGGCCTCGACGTCCCGGAAGACCCGGTAACCGGCAGCCTCAACGCCGGCCTGGCGCTGTGGCTCCTGGCCGACGGAGTGGTCAACGGAAGTTACACAGCCAGGCAAGGCACAGTCCTGGGACGCGGTGGCCTCATCAGCATCACCAGCGACGGCTCCGACGTCTGGGTTGGCGGTGCCAGCCGCACCGTGATCAGCGGCAGCGTTTCACTCTGAGCCGGCTCCGGATCAGCCGCCCAGCACCACGTTGGCCGGCGGTTGTCCTGCCAGCATGAGGTCGATCTGCCGCTGCAGCAGCCGTCCCATCCGGGGAGGCATCGCGGCGCTGGCGCCGCCCACGTGCGGGGTGATGATGACGCCGGGCGTCGACCACAGCGGGTGGTCCCGGGGCAGCGGCTCCGGGTCGGTGACGTCCAGGGCCGCGCGGATCCGTCCGGCGGAGGTGTGGCGGACGATGGCGTCGGTGTCCGCCACCGGCCCGCGGGCCACGTTGACGAGCAGCGCGCCGTCGGGCATGGCCGCAAGGAACGCATCGTCAATAAGGTGCCGCGTGGCGTCGCTCAGCGGGACCCCCACCACCACGATGTCGTGCTCCGGCAGCAGCGCCGGCAGTTCGTCGATGCCGTGCACCTCTCCCCGTTCATCCGTCCGCGCCTGGCTGGCCACCCTGGTGACGCTGGTTTCGAACGGAATGAGCCGCTGCTCGATCGCCTTGCCCACGCCCCCGTAGCCCAAAATCAGGACCCTGCTGTCGGCCAGGCTGGCGGTTGGCCTGGTCTCCCAGAAGCCCTCCTGCTGGTTGCGCAGGAGCCGCGGGAACTCACGCTGGCTCGCCAGCACCATGGCCAGGACCAACTCCGCAGTGGAGGTCTCGTGGACGCCGGCCGCATTCGCGAAGACCCGCCCGGCGGGCAGTGAATCCGCCACGCCGTCGTACCCGATCGACTGGCTCTGCACCAGGGCCGTTTCCACGTCCTCAAGCCTGCGAAGCACCTGTGCCCCGCCCTTGTAGGGCGGGACCACGATGTCGATGCGCTGCTGCGGCGGCTCGCTCGCGAAGTCCCACTCCAGCACCGTGACGTCCGCATGCGGCTTCAGGTACTCACGCAGTGCCGCGTCCGGCACGCTCACAGTAATCTTCCGGGTCATGGGTCTCCAACAGCTCCGTCGGATCAGGGGCAGGCGCGTCCATGGCGGTGTCCATGGAAGGGTGGCTGCCGGGTGGATATTCTCCCTGCCAGCCTAGTGGAGCGGCCAGGCCAGGGGGGTAGGCTGATGACCGCCACGCCATTCGGAATGGGCGGCTGCCACGGCCGCCCCTACCGAGACGTCGATGGAGGCGTCGCCAGAATTGGAGACTGCACCCATGTCACATGTGCGACGCTTTGACCACGTCGGCATCACCGTTGCGGACCTCGACAAGGCAATGGCGTTCTTCGTCAGTCTGGGTCTCGAGGTCGAGGGCCGGATGTTCATGGAGGGCGAGTTCGTGGACACGGTGATCGGCATCCCCGACTCCCGCAGCGAGATCGTCATGCTGCGGGCGCCCGACGGAGGCGCCGGCGTGGAGCTGTCAAGCTTCATCCACCCCGACCACCAGCCCGGGTCTTCCGCCCCGATGTCCACCGAACTGGGGCTGCGGAACGTGGCGTTCGAGGTGGACGACCTTCAGGCAGCCGTCGAACGGCTGGCCGCCGACGGCTACGGCCTGATTGGCGGCGTCGGTCAATACGAGGACGTGTGGCGCATGGCGTACGTTCGCGGACCCGAAGGAATCATTGTGGCCCTGGCCGAGCGAATCGGTTAACGCCCGATCCAGAAGAGCTAGCGGAGGCCTGCCGGCTGCACGCCATCCGCCGCAGCGTGCGCATCAGGAGCATCAGCAGCCGCCGGGCCGCCGTCGTCAGCAGCACTGGGAAGTCCGACGGCGGCGGGAGACTCCGGCGGGCCGCCCGCCGTCGTGCTTTCCCCGCTGAAAGCGGCCAGCATGGCCTCCCGGTCGAACTGGCCCTCCCACTTCGCGACCACGAAGGTGGCGACGCAGTTGCCCAGCAGGTTCACCACGACGCGCATGGAATCCATGACGCGGTCAGCGCCCAGCAGGAGGGCCACGCCGGCCACCGGGAAGATGCCCAGCGCCCCAGCCGTCGCCGAGAGCGCCAGGAATGCGGAGCCCGGCACCCCGGCCATGCCCTTGGAAGTCAGCATCAGGATGCCCAGGGCAGCCAGCTGCTGGCCGAGGTCAAGGCTGTGGCCGAAGGCCTGGGCAAGGAAGAGCAGGGAGATCGAGAGGTAGAGCGCAGCGCCGTCCAGGTTGAACGAATACCCGGTGGGCACGACGAGCCCGGTTGTGGCACGGGAACAGCCGGCGTTCGTCAGTTTGGCCATGATGCGCGGCAGCACGGATTCGGTGGAGGCAGTTCCGAGTGCCAGCAGAAATTCCTCCCGTGAGTACCGGACGAACTGCCACAGCGGAACGCGCGGATAAACCCAGGCGACGAAGAACAGGAGGGCGATGAAAACGAGCGCCGCGCCGTAGCAGGCCGCGATCAGCACCGCGTAAGTGCCCAGCGAATCCAAGCCGTACTGCCCGATGATGAAGGCCATGGCACCGAACGCGCCGATGGGGGCCACGCGCATCACCCAGCCCATGATCTTGAAGAAGAGCTCCAGCACAGTCTCCAGCAGGGTCACCACCGGCAGGCACCGTTCGCGGCCCACCACCACGATGGCGGCCCCGAAGAACACCGAAAAGCACAGCACCTGAAGCAGGCTGTTGGACGCGAAGGCACCCACCATGCTGGTGGGGATGACACCCAGCAGGAACTGCCCTGCATCCTTGGGCGGGGCCGTGCCCGTCTTGGCATCCAGCGCGTCCTGCGAGAGCGTCGCCGGATCGATGTTCAGGCCCGCCCCCGGCTGGATCACGTTGCCGACGACAAGCCCGAAGACCAGGGCAAACAGGGTTGCGCCCGTAAAGTACAGCAGGGCTTTTACGCCCACCCGGCCCACTGCCTTGACGTCCCCCACGGCCGAAATGCCCGTGACGATGACCAGGAAGATCAGCGGCGCAATGATCATCTTGATCAGCTGGATGAAACCGTCCCCCAAGGGCCGCAGGCTGGAGCCGAGGTCCGGCCAGAAGTGCCCTATCAAGATGCCCAGGAGCACCGCCACGAGGATCTGGAAGAACAGCTGCTTGTAGAAAGGCTTTCGGGCATGACTCCCGGCCGTCGTGTTCGGGTCGGTGGGCGTTTTGGCCGGCGGAGAAGCGGGTAAGGAGGAGGGATTCATCGTGGATGCCTGTCGGTCAGGGGCGGCACGTGTCGCCATTGTCGGTCACCGGCAACGCTAGAGAGCGGATGTTTCCGGAAGGCTAAATCCACAGCGCGGAATTGTTTAACCGCGGAATGGAACCGACCAAAGTCCCTGTCCGTGAGTTTGCCCACCTTATTTTGATTCAGTCAAAATAAGCAGGTAGCGTTAAAGCAGGCCGCCGAAGCCCTTTGAGTGCCGCTCACGGCAGTTTCTGTACAGGAATGCACCGCACGGAACACCGCGGTACCGGAGATTCACATTGCGGCAGGCGGTCTCCCTGCCACATTGCCGCACAACCAGGCACCGCCTGGATGCGCTGCTTAAGCGCACCCCTACCGTCGAGCGATGCGGCACTGAACCGGAACGGCCCCACCCATCCCGCGACCCATCAGGAGAACACCATGACTTTGCAGACTGAGCGATTCGCGCACAAGAAGGCCGGGACCACCACGCGTCCGGCACACCACACTGCGCCCCGGGGCGGCAGCTATGTGACCCTGCCCGCCGCCCGGAACGAAATTCCCCGCACCGAGGGAACGTACGTAACGACGCCCGGCGGCCACGCCGGAAACGGCGAGAAGGTACAGGGCCGATACGTCACGCTACACACCCCGCACCTGGACGAAACCGAAGGCAGCTATACCCGCCGCGGCTAGCCCAATGGAGCTGGAGGCAGGACCACGGAGGACGACGGCGGCGCCGGAAGCGCCGCCGTCGTCCTCTTCTTTTTTGGACAGCACGGCATAGGCTCGAGTGATGCCCCCTCACGCCGGGACGATCAAAGGGCGCCCGTCGTTGGGACTGATAACGAAAACGGAAGGAGGACTACTTGCTGATTGTGCTGACGGGAATCGACGGCTCGGGAAAGACGACGGCCGCCCGCGCCTTGGCATCCGCCGCGCTGGCTGAAGGCAGGGAAGCCCTGCTTCTTAGCAACTACGCCGGACGGCGCAGGATGTCGCTGCTCTCCGCCCGGCTGGGGATCCGACTTCCGCCCCGGCTGGCCGACGCCGTTGAATCCATCATCCGCTCGGCCAACGTGCTGGTCTCCCACGCCCGGGCCAGCCGGTTCCAAGGACTGGTGGTGATGGACCGGCACCTTCACTGTCAGCTGGCACTCCGTGAGGCCAAGGGGCTGCCGCGGGGACGCGCCCTCCCATGGCTCCTTCAAAAACTTCCGGCCCCCGACCTTGTCATCCACCTCGACATCGACCCGCAGCAGGCCCATGACAGAATCGTGGCGCGCGGCACGGACGAGGAATCCCTCGCCGACCTGACGGCACTCCGCGACGCCTACCGCGCACTTCCGGAATTCACCGGCTTCACAGTTGTCGATGCCGGCGCGCCGGAGCACCAAGTCCTTGCGGACCTGAGGCGCGCCCTCGCCCAAGCGGAAAAAGCCCGCACCAGCGCTGCAAGACTCAAGGTTTAATCAAGAACTCACCAAGACCACCGAATCGGCAATCTCCGGCGGTACATTGATTTCAAGCTCTCCGATTTCCCCCCAGAACGGAGAGCCCAGGGAGCCCCCGCGCTCGAGCCAACAGACTCGCGCTGGGGCCCCCGCTCAACTTCCCCACCCCCTGCACCCCGGCAGCCTCCGTTCCGGGCGCCCGCCGGAACCGCCCCGACTCTGGCCATCCCACGGCTCAACCCGATATGGTAAGCATGCTGACGAATTAGGTTTTGTTCGTCATGGCCTGTTCCAAAAGTCGACGAAGGAGACACTGTGAGCACGAGGGTAGAAAAACGAATTCTGGTCAACGTACCGGTAAGCACGGCCTACAACCAGTGGACGCAGTTCGAGGATTTTCCGCATTTCATGGGCGGGGTGAAGAGCGTGACGCAGCTCAGTGACGACCGCCTTGAATGGGTCGCCGAGATCGCCGGCGTCAAACGGAAATGGGAAGCCAAAATCCTGGAACAGATCCCTGATCGCAAAGTTGCCTGGGCAGCCACCGAGGGCGCCACGAACGCCGGATCGGTCGAATTCGAAGACGTCGGCGGCGGACAGACCTCCGTGCGGCTCTTCATCGACTACGAGCCCGAGGGGCTGGTGGAGAAGGTCGGTGACAAGCTGAACGTGGTGGAACGCCAGGCCGAGTCCGACCTCCAGAAGTTCAAGGAATTTATCGAGGACGAACGGTATGCCAGCGGCGCCTGGCGCGGCTCCGTGAACGAGGGCGCTTCCGTGGGGACACCCGGCGTCGAGCAGGCCGCGGAGTCACGCGGAGACAGCGGCAAGGCCGGCGTATCCGGCAAGCTTGCCGCCGGAGTCGGGGTAGCCGCCGCAGCAGCGGCCGGAGCCGTCGCCGCAACCCGCAGCGGTGAGTCCGATACCGACACCACAGTGCCGGTGGCCGGAGACACCGCCACGCCAGCGGTGGCACCGGCATACACGAGCACGGCTGACACCACCGGGGCTGACACCACCGGGACAGCGGCCATTCCCGGGGCAACCGCGGGAACCGGGGCAGCCGGGGCGGCCGCCGGCGGGTCGGCCCTGTCAGACGACGCCATCGCTCATCCCTTTGACCAGACCAATGGCCTCATTGACGACGAGGGCGATTCGGACGAAACCGCGACCAGTGACACGCTGAGCGCGGCCGACCGCGACGAAGCCGCCGATCGCGGCCCCGGCACAGTTCCGCCCGCAGGCGGGACACTGGGACAGCACTAGCAGCCCAGCCGAACTGAAGGGACGACGGCGGGATCTCCCGCCGTCGTCCCTTGCTTTTCCGTCGCGCGGGATCCTTAATGGTTGTCACTCAGCGGTCTCCGTTGAATGCATTGGTACGCCCGGAAGGCCCAGACCCCATGACAGCAGCGGAGTCCAGACACTGGCACCCTGACCGGTCCCTTGCCCTCCGCGACACCGCGCTCCCCTGTCTGCCCTACCTGCTGGACAACCACCGCCTGTCCGAACTGCTCGGCGAATCCGTGCACGTCACGAGGGTCCGCTACAGCCCGCGGACGTCGCTGCTGGTGGCCTTCCGCCGCACCCGGAACGGAAGCTTCAACTACGGCTGGGCCCTGACACGGGCCGCCAAAGGGAACGGCAAGCTCCGCAGGCGTGAAGAAGCATCCAGAACACTCGGCGGGGATGTCCGCATCCTTCATCCCGACCCGCGGCTGCAGGACGCCATGGTGGCCGTGGGCGGCGTCGAGGACGACTGGGGGCTGCAGGAAAATCTTGCCTGGCTGCGCGAGCATGGACCGGAGCGGCTCGGCCTCCGCCGTCCCTCAGGGACCAGCCTCCTCGCGGGCTCCAGTTCCGTGCTGCGCTACAAGCCCGGACGCTGCCTGGTGCTGCTGCTTCCCAATGCCGGGGCGCCCCTCGTGGTCAAGGCTTCCGCGAAGCCGCTCGAAACCGGGCACCGGCAATTCCACGAAAGCCTGCATCTGAACGGAGTGCCGGTCCTGCCCGAGCTGGGCAACTCTGAATGCGCGAAGCATGGAATCAGCGCCTGCGCAGCCTGGGGCGGGGGCGATCTGGCGGGACTTGACGAGGGCGACGGAGCCCGGCGCGCGGGTGAAGCCCTGGCACGGGTCCACGCCATGCCCCCGCCGGCGGATCCCGGCAGCGGCGGTCCTTCCCGGCCATCCGCTCTTTCCGACCGGCTTGCCGAAATCCGCTCCATGGTGGCCTCGCTGGTCCCCGCACTGGAGGACCCCGCACGGCGCCTGGAGGCCGCGCTCCGGATGCTGCCCGCGTCGCCGGGATCCAGGGAGCCGGTCCTGGTGCACGGCGATTTCTCCCCCGAGCAGGTACTCGTCCACGGGCCCGAGGTCCGCATCCTCGACTTCGGCCGGGCGCACACCGGCGCACCCGAAGCCGACCTGGGATCGTTTGCAGCAGCAGAAGAAGCCCGCGAGCCGCTCGCCGGAGGGCCGTCCGCAGGCGGCCCAACCACCGCCGGACTGGCTGAGGGTTACGCCGGGGCCGGTGGCCGGTTCAACCAGAGGGACGTGAACGCGTGGGCGGCAGTTCGGCTGTTTACGCGCTGTTTGGAGCCCTTCAACGACCGGGCATCCGACTGGGCCGCGGACATGGCCTGGCACCTGCGCAGGGCACAGGAGCTGGTTGGTTCGTGAACGGAACAGCGGCCACCCAGGCGCCGCGCTGCGCCTGAATGACCGCTGTTTCGGTGGCTTGGTGTAGTGGCTGTCAGAGCACTGGGTCGGGTGATCCGGTGTGCTTCTTGTGGGTTTGCATCAGGTGCAGCTGCAGTTTCGCCTCTGCTTCCCGCCGGCGCCGAGCCTGTTCGCGCAACTTCCGCGTGGCCTCGGAGCCTTCGGGACGGAATCTTCCGGCCGTTCGATTTCGGGGATCGCCACCGCCGGAGGGTGCCGCCGCCATCATCTCTTCGCTCATGCCCGTATCCTCACACGCGCGTGACGCGGCGAGAAGGGCCGTGACTGTAATGTGACCGGATCTGGCGCCCGCGCTGAATAGCCCGCCATGAATAAGGGCCGGCGGCGCTTTTGGGAAGGCACCCCGGCTCCCGGGGTTCTGCCGTCGGCCCCACCTTTATTTTACGAGCCAGGCGCAGTCACAGACAGGGCGTTTCCCGCATTTCCTTGGACTTCGCCGCGAGTGCAGGCACCGGGCTCAGCAAATCTGCACCAGATTTGGGCCGCCGCCTGGCCGGCGCGCCCCTGAGTACCGCGGGCGTGAGAGCGGGTTTGCCGCGAAAGTGGTGCAGATGTGCCCGCCCAACTGCCAAGCAGGCCTCCCGCACAGCCCCGCCCCTTGACTCCGGCACGCTCCTTTCCCTACACTTTTCATAAAGCAGAATCTAAATTCCACAAAGCGGAAACAGTAAAGTGAAGCGCAAGGGAAGATAGATCAAAGCCCCTCCTCGGAAGGACCTACGATGACGTACACAGTGAACTGCTCCATCCTCCTGACGGAGCTGCCCTTGCTCGAGCGCCCCGCCGCCGCGAAGGCAGCCGGTTTTGACGCCGTCGAGTTCTGGTGGCCCTTCGACACCTCCGTCCCCACTGACGCCCAGGTCACCGAGTTCGAGAACGCCATCAAAGACGCCGGCGTTCAGCTGACGGGCCTGAACTTCAACGCCGGCAACATGCCCGGCGGCGACCGCGGCCTGGTCTCCTGGCCTGCACGCTCCACCGAGTTCCAGGACAACATCGACGTCGTCGCCGGCATCGGCGAGCGCCTCGGCTGCAAGGCCTTCAACGCCCTCTACGGCAACCGCGTCGACGGCGAATCCGCCGAGAAGCAGGACGCCGTCGGCGCCGAGAACCTGGCCGCCGCGGCCAAGGGCGTCGCGCACATCGGCGGCACCGTCCTCCTCGAGCCGGTCAGCGGCGCACCCCGTTACCCACTCCTCACGGCCGAAGACGCGCTCAAGGTGATCGCCCGCGTCAAGGCGGAATCCGGTGTGGACAACATCAAGCTCCTCGCCGACTTCTACCACCTGGCGGTCAACGGGGACGACGTCGAATCCGTCATCGAGAACCACGCCAAGAGCTTCGGCCACATCCAGATCGCCGACAACCCCGGCCGCGGGGCTCCCGGAACCGGCGAGCTTCCCCTCGGCGAGTGGATCGCCCGCAGCCGCGCACTCGGCTACCAGGGCTACATCGGACTCGAATACAAGGAACCGCAGGAGACCGCTTTCGCCTGGGCAATCCGCGAGCACGCCTCCCGGTAATCCCCACCCGCTCCCCAGCCTCGCAAGCTCGGCCGGGGCCCCCTGCGGGCGTGGGCCCAACCACTCGCTCCCCAGCCTCGCAAGCTCGGCCGGGGCCCCCTGCGGGCGTGGGCCCAACCACCCGCACACCTGCGCGAATATACACAGACTTCAGTAAAGGAAACACAATGAGCAACGTTGCAATCATCGGACTCGGAATCATGGGCCTGCCCATGGCCATCAACCTCGTCAAAGCCGGCCACACGGTCATCGGCTTCAACCGAAGCCAGGACAAGATCGACAAGCTCGTCTCCGAGGGCGGCAAGGGCGCCACGAGCATCGCGGACGCCGTCAAGGATGCCGACGTCGTCATCACCATGGTGCCGGACTCCCCCGACGTCGAAGGCGTAGTCAGCGGACCCGAGGGCGTCTTCGCCAGCGCGAAGAAGGGTGCGCTGTGGATCGACGCCTCCAGCATCCGCCCCGACGTGGCCAAACGCCTGGCCGAAGAAGCAGTCGAGGCGGGCATCCGCCCGCTCGACGCCCCGGTTTCCGGCGGCGAGCAGGGCGCCATCGACGCCGTCCTGTCCATCATGGTCGGCGGTGACGCGGCCGACTTCGAGGCTGCGCAGGACGTCCTGAACGCCGTCGGCAAGACCATCGTCCACGTCGGCCCCTCCGGCTCCGGCCAGACCGTCAAGGCAGCCAACCAGCTGATCGTGGCGGTCAACATCGAGGTCCTCGGCGAGGCCATCGCTTTCCTTGAGGCCTACGGCGTGGACACCGACGCAGCCCTCAAGGTCCTCGGCGGCGGCCTGGCCGGCTCCAAGGTCCTGGACCAGAAGGGCCAGAAGATGCTGGACCGCAACTTCGACCCCGGCTTCCGCCTCGCCCTGCATCACAAGGACCTCGGCATCGTCACCTCCGCCGCCCGCGAAGCCAACGTCTCCATCCCGCTCGGCGCCGTCGTCGCCCAGCTCGTCGCCGCCACCGTCAACCAGGGCGACGGCGGCCTCGACCACTCGGGACTCTTCAAGCAGGTCCTCCAGCTCTCTGGTCGAAAGTAAACCAGGCCGCAAGTAAGGCACCTCCGGCAATAGCCGGCTAACAAGCAAAACCGGAGTACCGCCGTCGTACATAACGATGGCGGCTCCCTCAGCACACCCAAAAACAGACTTTCAAGGAGCACACCATGACGAAGATGCGCACAGTTGACGCAGCCGTCGCCATCCTGGAAAAGGAGGGCGCCACGGAGGCGTTCGGCCTGCCTGGCGCGGCAATCAACCCCTTCTACTCCGCCATGCGGGCCCACGGCGGCATCCGCCATACGCTGGCCCGCCACGTTGAAGGCGCCAGCCACATGGCGGACGGCTACAGCCGCGCCGCGGACGGCAACATCGGCATCTGCGTCGGCACGTCCGGCCCGGCCGGCACCGACATGATCACCGGCCTGTACGCCGCGTGGGCCGATTCCATCCCGATGCTCTGCATCACCGGCCAGGCCCCCGTGGCCAAGCTGCACAAGGAAGACTTCCAGGCCGTGGACATCGAGTCCATCGCCAAGCCCGTCACCAAGATGGCCATGACCATCCTGGAGCCCGGCCAGGTTCCCGGCGCCTTTCAAAAGGCGTTCCAGCTGATGCGCTCGGGCCGCCCCGGCCCCGTGCTGCTGGACCTGCCCATTGACGTGCAGATGGCCGAGATCGAATTCGACATCGACACCTACGAACCGCTGCCCGTCGAGAAGCCCAAGGCCAGCCGCAAGCAGCTGGAAAAGGCCCTGGACATGCTGACCTCGGCCACGCACCCGCTGATCGTGGCCGGCGGCGGCATCATCAACGCCGGTGCGTCTGCGCAGCTGGTGGAGCTGGCCGAACTGCTGAACGTTCCGGTCATCCCCACCCTGATGGGCTGGGGCGCCATCGCGGACGACCACCCGCTGATGGCCGGCATGGTGGGCCTGCAGACCTCGCACCGCTACGGCAACGAGAACTACCTGCAGAGCGACTTCGTGATCGGCATCGGAAACCGCTGGGCCAACCGCCACACCGGCGGCCTGGACACCTACACCGCGGGCCGCAAGTTCGTGCACATCGACATCGAGCCCACCCAGATCGGCCGCGTATTCTCCCCGGACTTCGGCATCGCCTCCGACGCCGGCGCGGCGCTGGACGGGCTGCTGGAACTGGCCCGCGAACGCCGCACCGCGAACACCCTGCCGGACTACTCCGCCTGGGTTGCCGAGTGCGCCGGACGCAAGGCCACCCTGCACCGCAAGACCCACTTCGACAACATCCCCATCAAGCCCCAGCGCGTGTACGAGGAGATGAACAAGTCCTTCGGCAGGGACACCACCTACGTGTCCACCATCGGACTGTCCCAGATCGCCGGCGCCCAGATGCTGCACGTCTTCGGCCCACGCAAGTGGATCAACGCCGGCCAGGCCGGTCCCCTGGGCTGGACCGCTCCGGCAGCGCTGGGCGTGGTGCGCGGCAAGCCGGACGAGACCGTGGTTGCCCTGTCCGGCGACTACGACTTCCAGTTCATGATCGAGGAGCTGGCCGTGGGCGCGCAGTTCAACCTGCCGTACATCCACGTGGTGGTGAACAACTCCTACCTGGGCCTGATCCGCCAGTCGCAGCGCGGGTTCAAGATGGAACAGAACGTGTCCCTGGCGTTCGAGAACATCAACAGCCCGGACCTGTCCGAGGACACCAGGGGCTACGGCGTGGACCACGTCAAGGTGGCCGAAGGCCTGGGCTGCAAGGCCATCCGGGTGGAGAACCCCAACGACATGGGCGCTGCCTTCGACAAGGCCAAGGCCCTGGCGGGCGAGTTCCAGGTTCCGGTGGTGGTTGAAGTGATCCTGGAGAAGGTCACCAACATCTCCATGGGCACCGAAATCAACGCCGTCAACGAATTCGAGGAGCTGGCCGAGACCAGCGACGACGCCCCCACCGCAATCCTCGCCCTGCAGCCCTAAGCCGCAGCGCCCGACAGAACAGGCAACGCCATGCGCATTGTGATCGCGCCGGACAAATTCAAGGGCTCGCTCTCGGCCCCTGAGGTCGCCCGGCACCTGGAGAAGGGGCTTACAAAACAGTGGACAGCGTCGGCCGCGTCCTCTGCTTTGGAGGTCCTCCGGATCCCGGTGGCCGACGGCGGCGAAGGCACCCTGGATGCCGCCGACGGCTCCGGCTTCACGCGCCGGAGCGCCGTGGTCAGCGGGCCCACCGGGCAGCCGCTCACGGCAGAGTTCGCAGTCCGCGGGCGGGAGGCAGTCATCGAAATGGCGGCTGCCTCCGGCCTGGCCGTCCTGCCCGGCACATCCGGGAACGCCGGGCGGCCGGATTCCGCCACCGCCCGGACCTCCAGCAGCCTGGGCACCGGCGAACTCATCAGGGCAGCCCTGGACGCGGGATGCCGGCAGATCATTCTGGGCGTCGGCGGCAGCGCCAACACCGACGGCGGCGCCGGGCTCCTGCAGGGACTCGGCGCCAGGCTCCTCGACGCCGACGGCAACGACCTGCCTCCGGGCGGCGCTGCCCTCGCCCGGCTCGCGAACATCGACTTCTCCGGCTTCGACAGCCGCCTGGACGATGCCCGCTTCGTCCTCGCCAGCGACGTGGACAACCCGCTGCTGGGACAGGAGGGGGCGCCCGCCATCTTCGGCCCGCAAAAAGGCGCGTCCGCGGCGGACGTCAAGGACCTCGACGCCGCCCTCGCCCGCTTTGTGGGCGTCCTCGCTGGAGAGATCGGCCCACGCGCGGTGAAAGCCGCTGGCGCGCCGGGCGCCGGGGCGGCAGGCGGCGTTGGTTACGCGGCCATCGCGGTCCTGGCCGCAACTCGCAGGCCGGGCATCGACGTCGTCCTCGAATTCACCAGACTGGCCGACCGCCTCGAGAACGCCGATCTCGTTATCACGGGCGAGGGCAGCCTGGACGAGCAGAGCCTGCTGGGCAAGACGCCCGTGGGCGTGGCCCGCGCTGCAGCGGCGGCCGGCGTTCCGGTGGTGGCCGTCTGCGGCCGCACCACACTCACGCCGCAGCAGCAGCGGGAATCCGGTTTCCGGCAGGTCTACCCCTTGACCTCGCTGGAGGCCAAGGTAGAAGTATGCATAGCCGAGGCAGGACCTCTGCTTGAAGAATTGGGAAAGCACATCGGCCGTGATCTGGCGGACCTGACGCCCGCCGCCCACGCCACCACAAAGGAGCCCCTGAATGTCTGAAGAACGTTTTGACCTGGTCATCCGGGGCCAGCGCATCCTCACCACTGCCGGCATCGCTGCGCGCGAGGTGGGCGTGCGCGGCGGCAAGATCGTCGCGATCGAACCTCTCGGCAACGGCCTGTCCGGCGCTGACGCGATCGAACTCGGCGACGACGAAACCCTGATCCCCGGCCTGGTGGACACCCACGTCCACGTCAACGAGCCCGGCCGCACCGAGTGGGAGGGCTTCGCGTCCGCCACCCGCGCCGCTGCCGCCGGCGGCGTCACCACCATCATCGACATGCCGCTGAACTCCATCCCGCCCACCACCAATGTGGAAGGCCTCAAGCTCAAGCGCGAAGTCGCCGAGGACCAGGCGTTCGTTGACGTAGGTTTCTGGGGCGGCGCCATCCCCGGCAACAAGGCCGACCTGCGCCCGCTGCACGACGAGGGCGTGTTCGGCTTCAAGTGCTTCCTGCTGCACTCCGGCGTGGACGAGTTCCCGCACCTGGACGCGGACGAGATGGAGGAGGACATGCGCGAGCTGAAGTCCTTCGACTCGCTCATGATCGTCCACGCCGAGGACTCGCACGCGATCGATCATGCCCCGCACCCGGGCGGCGACCAGTACTCCACGTTCCTCGCCTCCCGCCCCCGCGGCGCCGAAAACAAGGCCATCGCCGAGGTCATCGAGCGTGCCCGCTGGACCGGCGCCCGCGCCCACATCCTGCACCTGTCCTCCTCGGACGCGCTGCCGATGATCGCCTCCGCCAAGCGCGACGGCGTCCACCTCACCGTGGAGACGTGCCCGCACTACCTCACGCTGATGGCCGAGGAAATCCCCAACGGCGCCACCGCGTACAAGTGCTGCCCGCCCATCCGTGAGGCCTCCAACCGCGAGCTGCTCTGGAAGGGCCTCCAGGACGGCACCATCGACTGCATCGTCTCGGACCACTCCCCGTCGACGCTTGACCTGAAGGACCTGGAGAACGGTGACTTTGCCGTGGCCTGGGGCGGAGTCTCATCGCTGCAGCTGGGCCTGTCGCTGATCTGGACCGAGGCCCGGCACCGCGGCATCCCGCTGGAACAGGTCGTATCCTGGATGGCCGAGAAGCCTGCCGCCCTTGCCCGCCTCTCCAACAAGGGCCAGCTGGCCCTCGGGTACGACGCCGACTTCTCCATCTTCGCGCCCGACGAGGCCTTCGTGGTGGACGTCTCCAAGCTGAAGCACAAGAACCCCATCACTCCGTACGACGGCAAGGCACTCTCCGGCGTCGTACGCCGCACCTACCTGCGCGGTGCCGTGGTGGACGGACAGAC
The DNA here is from genome assembly GCF_044754165.1 of Arthrobacter sp. NPDC093139. Taxonomy (NCBI): domain Bacteria; kingdom Bacillati; phylum Actinomycetota; class Actinomycetes; order Micrococcales; family Micrococcaceae; genus Arthrobacter; species Arthrobacter sp. NPDC093139. Next base: position 28,075 of record NZ_JBIVOO010000011.1, on the reverse strand, counting down.
TCCCGGCGGCAAACTGATCCGCCGCGGCGGCGTCTAAGGCATCCTGCCATGGCTGTTCATGCCCATACGCCGGCTCCGAGGGGACGGTGCGCGCCCAGTCTTAAGGCGCGGGGACTGGCCGTCTGGGTGACCGTCGGGGCAGGGCAGGAAATCGATGATGCAGTCCTGGCGCACGCCGCCGAACTGGTGCTGGCGCGCGCCTTGAAGATCGCCCCGGAGGCGGAAGTCCACTGGCCCGCCGCCGGAGCTGCAACGTCCGCCGTCGGGATCACAGCCGCCGCGATGCCCCCTGGGGAGGGGGTACCGGCGGGGCCCGACGGCGGCACTCCCGCGCCGTCGTCGTCCTCCCCGGAGGACTCCCCGCAAGAGGACGACGACGGCGTCTCATTCCTTCCGCCGTCACCCGGCCCCGTCAGCCGGGTCGCCGTCGACCTCGCCAAAGGCGAGGTGCTGCTGGACGGTAAACCTGTGTCACTTACCGGCGTCGAATTCACGCTACTGCGCTACCTCGTGGAGAATTGTTCACGCACGATCAGCCGGGAGGAACTCCAGCAGTTCCTGGAGCGGTTCGACAATCCCGGCGCTGCGCCCCGGTCGATCGACGTGTATGTCGGGCGGGTGCGGCGGAAGCTGCGCGGCGGCCGCCATGCGATCGCCACCGTACGCGGCGGCGGCTACCGGTTCGTTCCCGGTCCGGCCGCAACCGTGCGCGGGCCGGCGGAATACAGCATCTAGCCGGGCTGTTATCCACTTGAGCATTGTTGTCCGACCAGCTTTGTACCGCAGATTCATCTACAGCAGAGTTATGTTCAGCACAGCTATGTACTGCACAGCTTTGTATTGCACGATCCATCCGAAGGAAAAGCCATGAGCACCCAACTGACCACGAAGCTCCAGCCCGGAACCCAGGCCCCTGACTTCACCCTGCCGGACGCCGAAGGCAAGCACACCAAGCTGGCCGACTACCGCGGCAAGAATGTCATCGTCTACTTCTACCCCGAGGCGGCCACCCCCGGCTGCACCACCGAAGCCTGCGACTTCCGCGACAACCTGGCCTCCCTGCAGGGCTCCGGCTACGAGGTCCTCGGGGTCTCCCCCGACGCTCCGGAAAAGCTGGCCAACTTCACCGGCGACTTCGAGCTGACCTTCCCCCTCCTTGCCGACGAGGACCACTCCGTGGCCCTCGCCTACGGCGCCTGGGGTGAAAAGCTCGTCGACGGCGAGGTCCGCGAGGGCATCGTCCGCTCCACGGTTGTCCTGGACCCTGAAGGCAAGGTCAAGCTGGCCCAGTACCAGGTCAAGGCCCAGGGCCACGTCCAGGCGCTGAAGGAAGCCCTCGGCGTCTAGCGCCAGCCCCTCACCTATTGCAGCCAAACGCCAGACGCTCCCTCACTTCATCACGTGAGGGAGCGTCCGGCGTTAATCGACAAGAAGCGAGGGAGCGTCAGAGCTGGTCGGCGGCGAGCTGCGGCTGGCGGATCTGAGCCGGGGTGAAGCGCGCGCCGGCGTCGGGGAATGCCGGAACCTCGATCCGGGCGTGGCTGTGGATCTCCGCGACGGTGTCCCGCGTATGCTCGGCGATCCTGGCCAGGGTGGTGACCCACATCCCGTCCATGGCCTTGACGCGGCTGATCAGCTGTTCCAGTGCCACCGCCTTGGACGGCCGTCCGGAGATAAACGGATGGTTCGTCAGCACGAAGCAGCTCCCGGCGGCGTGGTGGGCTTCAGCCTCCAGGGTCCACATTTCCAGGACCTTGGCCGGACTTTCGATCACTCCGCTGCCTGTCACTCCCGGATAGAAGGCGTACTGCTCCCAGTCATCGAGTGCCCAGTCGACAGGGATTTCGACCAGATCCCGGGGATCGCCGTCTGCGACGCTGAAGCGGTAGGGTGCATCGCCGTCGAGCAGGCTGGAGTCATACAGGAAGCCGCGGTCAGCCAGCAACGCGGGCGAGTGCCAGTTCAGCTCCCACCAGGGAGCGCGGTAGCCGACCGGACGCACGCCCGCGACCTTGGCCAGCGCCTCCAGTCCCCTGTCGATGTACCGGGCCTCGGTGGCGGCGTCGATGCCTTGCATGGGTTCGTGCAGGTAGCCGTGGTGGGCGATCTCGTGGCCCGCATCCACGATCCGGCGTACGACGTCGGGGTAGCTTTCCGCGGTGAATCCGGGGATGAAGAACGTGGCCTGGATGTCCTGGCGCTGAAGGATCTGCAGCAGCCGCGGCACCGCAACCTTGGGTCCGTAGGACTGGTGGGTCATGAGGGACATGCGGCGCGTGCTGGTTGGATCGTGGGCGATGGTGCATGACTCGGCGTCCACATCGAAGGTGAAGGACGCGGCCGCCCGGTAGCCGTCGGGCCAGGTGATGGGGTGGGCGGAGTCCGGGAAGGCGGGGAATTCCATGTCGGTTCCTCTCTAGAGCGTGGCTGCGGTGGTGGACGGACTGTTCGCCGCTACAGGGACGGCTTCCGGGAGCGACTCGCCACCGGCCAGAAACTTCCGGTGCATCCGGGGGCCAAGAATGGCGTAGCTCGCGGCGCTGCTGAGTCCGCCGGCCAGCCAGGACAGGTCCCAGCCTCCCAGGGCAACTGCGACCGGGCCCTGCATGGCGGGCACGAGCCCGTACATGAACAGCCATGTGGAGAAAATACCGACCAGGAGGGATACGACGCCGGCCCAGTTGATCCCGGGGAGCCGCTTGGTGCCTACGGCGTCGAACAGCCGTGCAGGCTCGCCGGGCCAGCGCTTTTCGATCCAGAAGTAGTGCACCAGCATGACGCCGCCCCAGGCAGCCACCCAGGCAACGAGCCCGATGAGCCAGGCGTCGAGCACCGCCGCGAAGTCCTCCTGGAAGATGAAGAAGACGACGGCGGCGAGCGAGAACACGCCGACGAACAGGTTCAGCTTGTGCCTGCTGATGGAGATGTCGAGGGCCTGGGTGGCGACTGAGAAGGTGTAAATGTTCAGGATGTTCGTGGCGATAGGGCCGTGGAGGACCATGAGCAGAACCGGCAGAGCCAGGACGCCGAAGTTCTGGACGATGAGTTTTCCGGGATCGATCTCGCCGCTGTTGGTGGCGAGGCTGGCACCCAGGATTCCCAGCCAGACGACAGGGATGAACTGGCCCAGGACCGAAGCCAGGTAAACCTTGCGCTTGGGGACTTCGGTGCTGACAAAACGGGAGTAGTCTGCGGCATAGGTGAACCAGGTGATGCCCCAGCCGATGCCGATGGCCGTCATCACGGCGCTCATTGCCGCGATCCGTTCGGAACCTTCCAGGATGTTTCCGGCCGGCCCGGCATAGCCCCAGTCGATCTTCATGCCGAACCATGCCACGGCGGACATGACCGCAAGGATGATAATGGTCGGCGGCACGGTCCACTTTTCAAAAGCCGCAATGGCCTTGTAGCCGAACCAGGCGATGGCCACCTGTGCGGCCATGATGGCGGTGGCGACGCCGATCTTCCAGCCGTAGTTGTGGGCTGTGGGATCCACCCATCCGAGTGTGCCGAAGAGCGCCATCACCAGGTCCAGGATGATCCAGGTGTTGACGGCGCACCAGCCGATGACGAGCAGGGCCTGGATCGCGGCCGGCAGGTAGTTGCCGCGCCGTCCGAAGGCCGCGCGGGCCAGGACCATGCCCGTCGCCCCTGTCTTCTGCCCGAGAAGGACAAAGCATCCGAACAGCAGCATTCCGATAAGGTTTCCCAAGACCAGCACAGTGACGGTGTCAGCAAAGCCGAGTCCGAGGTGGATGCCCAGGGCTCCCAGAACCCAGTTGATGGGCGCCAGGTTGGCTCCGGCCCAGATCCAGAACTGGCCTGAGACCTTTCGCGTGCGCTCTGATTCAGGGATGGGCTGCAGCCAGGCTTCGACGTCTTTGTCGGCTACGGGCCCCGGGCCAGCCGGGACTGCAGTGGAATTGTTGTGCATGTGGGCCTCCGTGGGGAAATGGAACACTTTCAGGTTATGTGCGCCAGACCACACCCAACAAGATACGATGTGTACATCAAAAAGCCCACATGCAATACGGAGCGTCATGCCGATCCTGCTCAGCGAAGTTCTGAAACACCGCACCTTCACCGCCGCCGATCCCGTGATCCGCGCCGGGGCCGCCGCAGTCGCGGGAACGCAGCTGCGATGGGTCCATTCCAGTGAGGTCCTGGACATTGCTCCCCTGCTCAGCGGCGGCGAACTGCTCCTCACCGGAGGCGATGCCCTGGTTTCGGCTTCAGATGCGCGCCGCGTGGACTACGTCCGGCAACTTGCCGGCCGTGGCGTCGGCGCCCTCGCCGTGGAGAGCGGGCAGACCCTGCCCTCACTGCCATCGTCGATGATCCGGGCCGCGGAAGAGGCAGGGCTGCCCCTCATCGAATTCCGGAAAGTCGTGCCGTTCGTCGGCATCATGCAGGCCATCAACTCAATGCTGGTCAGCGAATCAGTGGCGCACCTGCGCCGCGCCGACGAAGCCAGCCATGCGATGGCGGTGGAGCTGGCCCATGGCAGCAGCCTCGATCAGATCCTTGCCGTCCTCGCCGGCAACATTGAAGCGGCCCTCGAGCTCTCGACTGTTTCGGGCGTGACGCTGGGCAGCGCGCTGCCCGCCGACGGGGCCCTAGATCCTGCAGACGGCTCAGGGCCCGACGAACCGCACGGAAACCTGCCGCGACGCAGCCCAGGAACGGACGGGACGCTCATCAATATCGACGTGCCCGTCCGCGGGGTGCCCTCGGCGAGGCTGGCCATCAGCGTCCCGCCGCACGGTGACGTCAACCTGGCGCGTGTCGCAGGAGGCAGGTGCGTTGACATCCTGTCCCTGGCATTGCTGCAGCGGATGCCGCCCGGGTTGAAGGAGGTGGCCGGCACCGCCCTGCTGCGCGCGGTCAGTTCCGGCAGCCAGCCTTGGCGGCTTCAGCAGCTCGCGCCCGCCGCCGGGATCCCGACGGCGGCGACGGCGGTGGCGGTGATCGTCCGTACGTCCACGTCGCAGCAGTTGCGGTCCGCGATGGACAAGATCCTGAAGAAGTCGGCCCAGCAGAGCGCCAGCTATGTGGACAATTCCGAGCTCCTCGCTCTTGCGGTACTCCCGGGCGGCCGGGAAGCCGCAGCCCGCGCAGAACTCGTGGACGCCCTGCGCGGACTTCCCGTCGACGCCGGAACCATAACTGCAGTGGGCCCTCTGGCAGCCGGGATTGAGAACGCAACGTGGTCGCTCACGGAGGCCAGGTGTGCGCTGGACATCGCGGGGAGCCAGGGGCTCCGTGCGGACCGGCCGACGCCGGACCCGGCAGGACTCGTGGTCGACGTCGAAGAACTCGCCGTGGAGCGGCTGGCGGCGCAGCACCTGGACCAGGCGGCGCGGCAGGATTACGTCCGCCAGCAGCTGGGTCCCGTACTCGAGCACGACGAGCGGCGGAACTCCCAGCTGCTGCGAACCCTGGCGATCTGGCTCGACTCCGGCTGCAACACTGCGCAGGCAGCCAGGGAACTGCACGTCGAGAGGCAGTCCATGCACCACCGGCTGCAGCGGATTTTTGAGCTGTGCGGCGGGGATCCGCGGGGAACGGGAAGGCTGGCGGCACTGCATCTGGCAACCCGGCTCGCCGCGCTGTAGCCCGGTGGGCAACCGGGAGGACGCTCCCTCACCTTTCGCAAGCAAAAACGAAACGCCCCCTCATCGGTGAGGAAGCGTCTCGAATCATGCGGCGCGAAGTGAGGGAGCGTCCGTGCCCGGCAAGCAGTTACCGGAGCACGACCGTCCTGTTGCCGTGGAGGATCACCCTGCCCTCGCAGTGCCAGCGGACGGCGTTGCTGAGGGCCTTGCATTCGGTGTCGCGCCCGGCGGCCACCAGGTCCTCCGGGCCGTACGTGTGGTCCACGTCCACCACCTGCTGCGAGATGATCGGTCCCTCGTCGAGCTCGGCGTTGACGTAGTGCGCGGTGGCACCGACGGTCTTCACGCCCCGGGCGTAGGCCTGGTGGTACGGCTTGGCGCCCTTGAAGCTGGGCAGGAACGAGTGGTGGATGTTGATGGCACGTCCCTCCAGTTTGCGGGTGAGGTTGTCACTGAGGACCTGCATGTAACGCGCCAGCACCACGAGTTCGACGTCGAACTCGTCCACGAGTTCCAGCAGCCGCGCCTCCGCCTCGGGCTTGGTGGCCGCCGTGACGGGCACGTGGAAGAACGGGATGCCGTGCCATTCCACGAGCGTCTGGTGGTCGGTGTGGTTGGAGACCACGGCCACCACGTCCACGGGGAGTTCACCGATGCGGGCGCGGAAGAGCAGGTCGTTGAGGCAGTGCCCGAACTTGGAGACCATGATCAGCACGCGGCGCTTGGATCCGTGCGGCTCCAGCCGCCAGCGCATCCCGAAGCGTTCGGCCACGGGGCCAAAAGCGGCACGCAGGGTGTCCGCGGTGGAGGCATCGCCGTCGGACGCAAAGTGCACCCGCATGAAGAAGTGCCCTTCGGAGCGTTCGCCGAACTGCTGGTTGTCGATGATGTCGCAGCCGTGCTCCAGCAGGAAGCCGGAGACGGCGTGGACGATGCCCGGCGACTCCCGGCAGTCGAGCGTCAGGACGTGCTCGACGGTGGTCGCGGGCCCGGCAGGGATGGATTCAGGCTTAGTGGCAGTCATGGCTCAGCACTCGATCACATTCACGGCGAGGCCCCCTCGGGACGTCTCCTTGTACTTGGTTTTCATGTCAGCTCCTGTTTCACGCATGGTTTTAATGGCTTTGTCCAGTGACACCTTGTGGCTGCCGTCGCCGTGCAGCGCCAGCCGCGCGGCGTTGATGGCCTTCACACTGGCGATCGCGTTCCGCTCGATGCACGGGATCTGCACCAGGCCGCCCACGGGGTCGCAGGTCAGCCCGAGGTTGTGTTCGATCCCGACTTCGGCGGCGTTTTCCACCTGTTCGGGCGTTCCCCCGAGCACCTCGCACAGCCCGGCTGCCGCCATGGAGCAGGCCGAGCCCACTTCGCCCTGGCAGCCCACTTCAGCGCCGGAAATGGAGGCGTTGATTTTGAAAAGGATGCCGACGGCGGCTGCCGCCAGCAGGAAGCGCACGACGCCGTCGTCGTCCGCCCCCGGAATAAACTTCGCATAATAGTGCAGGACGGCCGGGACGATTCCGGCCGCGCCGTTGGTGGGGGCGGTGACGATGCGTCCGCCGGCCGCGTTCTCCTCGTTAACGGCGAGCGCGAAGAGGTTCACCCACTCCATCGCCCGGAGCGGATCGGTGACGCCGGTGTTCGCCGTCAGGGTCTTGAAGAGCGACGGCGCACGCCGCCTCACCTTCAGCCCGCCGGGAAGGATCCCCTCCGCGGAACAGCCGTTGTCCACGCATTCACGCATGACGGCCCACAGCTTCAGCAGCTCCTCGCGGAGCTCCTCTTCGCTGCGCCACACCAGCTCGTTGGCGAGCATCACGTCGGAAATCGACATGCCTTCTCGCCGGCAGATCTCCAGGAGTTCGTCGGCCGTGGTGAAGGGGTACGGCAGCGGGGTGTCATCAGCCACCACGTTGTCCCCGGGGGCGGCGTCTCCGTCAACGACGAAGCCGCCCCCAATTGAATAGAAGCTCCGCTCGCTGAGGACAGCACCCGTGTGGTCCAGAGCCCGGAAGGTCATGCCGTTCGGGTGTGCGGGCAGCGACTTGCGGCGGTGCAGCACCACGTCCTCGTCCCAGTTGAAGTCCACCCGGTGGTCCCCGCCGATGCGCAGTTCGGCATCCAGCGCGGCGGCAGCCACCTGGTCGTCCGCGGTGGACGTGTCTACGGTTTCCGGCTCCAGGCCCTGCAGTCCGAGGACCACAGCCTTGTCCGAACCGTGGCCGCGGCCTGTTGCACCGAGCGATCCGAACAGCTCTGCCTGGACCCGCGTGGTTGAGCTCAGGAGTCCAGTGCCTTTCAGTCCGTCAGCGAACTGCTTTGCTGCCCGCATCGGGCCGACCGTGTGTGACGACGACGGCCCGATGCCAACAGAGAACAGATCCAGGGCGCTGAGCGCCATCAGGGCACCTCAGGGGAAGCGAACTCCCTCATAGCGTCCAGGAGCCAGCGGCCCAGGTAGTCCGCAAAGGACGCGCGGGGGAACAGCCGGAAGCTTTCGTCGCCGGTCTTGAACAGGACCACCGGGATGTTGCCCACTTCGGTGTTCAGGGCAGTCCCCGGCGTGAGGCTGCGGGGGTGCAGGTCCAGGGAGCAGCCCTTCTCCAACACCGCCCTGGCCCGCGGTCCGGAGAGCTCGAACGTCGTGCGGTTGGCGGACAGGTCCACCACCTGGCCGGGGGCGTCGCCCAGGGCGGCCACGAGGGAGCCGATCAGGTCTCCGCCCAGGGAGTCGTGGGCCTCTTCCGGAGCCACGACCAGGAACTCCTGCGGGCCCAGCCACAGAACCGTGACGCGTTCAGTGCCGGCCACTTCGCCGCAGCGAACCGGCAGTCCGCCGGTGACGGACGCGATCCGCGCCCCTGCCTCGGAGCCCGGATCCACCCGGACGCCAGCCATGGTCTGAAACTGTCCCTCTTTCAGGGCGACCGTTCCTTCGATGGAGCCGGCCTCCATGGCACCGGCCAGGTGTGAGGCAGGGCTGCGGCGGATTTCCCGGAGTCCATTGATGCCTGTGAAAGCTGCGGTGTTAGCCATCTTTGCGGGTCCCTTCGGGGTCAAAAAGTACGGTTTCTGCGACAACAACGTCGACCAGCTGGTCGCCGGCGGCGGCCACGAGGGTCTCCCCGATGCGGTTGCGGCCGTTCTTGATCAGCGCCAGTGCGAACGACCTGCCGAGTGCGGCGCTGTGGTAGCTCGAGGTCACGAAGCCCTGCATGGGCACGGGCCCGTACGCCGTTTTCACAGGGATCCCCTTCTCCACGAGCTGCGTTCCTTCCGGCAACCGCAGGCTGCCGTCCACGGGCAGGACGCTGACCAGCTGCTTGCGGTCTTCGCGCTGCGCGTCCACGCGGGAGTACGAGCGCTTGCCGATGAAGTCCTTGGCCTTGGAGACGATCCACTCCATGCCGGCGTCCTGCGGGGTGACCGTGCCGTCGGTGTCCTGCCCGACGATCGGGTAGCCCTTCTCGGCGCGGAGCACGTGCATGGTTTCGGTGCCGTACGGGGTGATGTTGAATTCGGCGCCTGCAGCGGCCACGGATTCCCAGGTGTTCAGCCCGTACCAGGACGGCACGTTGATCTCGTAGGCCAGCTCACCGGAGAACGAGATGCGGCAGATCCGCGCCCGCACGCCGGAGGCGAGGGTGGTTTCGCGGAAGGTCATGAACGGGAACGCCTCGGCGTCCAGGCCGCCGTTGGCGGCAAGTTCGGGTGCTACCTTCGCGATCACCGCGCGGGACTTGGGCCCGACGACGGCGATGGTGCTCCACTGTTCGGTCACCGAAGTGCAGTGCACGTCCAGTTCCGGCCACTCGGTCTGCAGCCATTCCTCGAGCCAGTCCAGCACCTTCGCCGCACCGCCGGTGGTGGTGGTCATGAAGTAGCGGTCCTCGTCGAGGCGCAGGGTCACGCCGTCGTCGAAGATCATGCCGTCGGGCAGGCACATGACGCCGTAGCGGGCAGACCCCGGTGCGAGCTTCTTGAACGCGTTGGTGTAGATCCGGTTGAGGAACTCACCGGCGTCCTTGCCCCGGATTTCGATCTTGCCGAGGGTGGTGGCGTCCATGAATCCCACTGATTCCCGGACGGCGGCGCACTCGCGGAGCACGGCTTCTTCCATGTCCTCCCCGCCCTGCGGGTAGTACCAGGGCCGCTTCCACTGCCCCACGTCCTCGAACAGTGCACCCTGGGCGACGTGCCACGGGTGGATCGAGGTGACGCGGGCGGGGTCGAACAGCTCGCCACGCTGACGTCCGGCCAGTGCCGCGAAGGCCACGGGGGTGAACGGCGCCCGGTACGTGGTGGTGCCGATGTCGCCGATGCCCCGGGACGCTTCGCCGGCCTGCCGGAGGGCCGCCGCGATGACGCCGATCGCGTTGACGCCCGAGGTCTTGCCCTGGTCGTTCGCGGTGCTGATGGAGGTGTAGCGCTTGATGTGCTCCACAGACCGCATGCCTGCGCCGGTCGAACGCAGGACGTCGGCCACGGACTGGTCGCGCTGGAAGTCGACGAAGTGGTGGTGCCAGTCGTCCGGCGTTCCGGTCTGGCCGGGGACCAGCCACAGCTGGCGGGTGGTACCGGACGCTTTCGGCTCGCCGAGGACGGAAGGCTGGACGGCGGATTCGAAGCCGGCCGCGATGGCCGCCGATGCTCCGGCGGAGATGCCTTCGGCGAGGCAGTCAGCGAGATCGAAGCTGCCGCGGCCGGAGCCGACGATCTGCTGGTTCGGGACCACGGTGGCCGGCACGAAGGCCGCCAGGTCCTCGTCCCAGCGCAGCTTGCCCTGCCGCTGTGAGTGCAGGTGCACCAGCGGGCTCCAGCCGCCGGAGACTGCCAGCAGGTCGCAGGCGATCTCTTCGATGCCGGAGGTGAGTTCGCCGTTGTCGTTGATGCTGCGGACGGTGACGCTGTTGAGCCGGCCGTCAGTGTCGGTTCCTGCGGCGCCGGAAGCCGTGTCGGCCACGGCGCTGCCGATCAGCACCCGGGTGCCGGCTTCGGCGGCGGCTGCTGCCGCCGGCGTGAGGGCGGGACGGGCGTCGACGACGGCCGCAACCTTGACGCCGGCGGCGCGCAGGTCCGCGGCGAGGGCGTAGGCCGAATCGTTGGTGGTCCCGATGACCACCCGCGACCCGGGGGCGACGGCGTAGCGGTTGAGGTAGCTGCGGACGGCCGAGGCGAGCATGATGCCGGGGCGGTCGTTGTTCTCGAACACCAGGGGGCGTTCGTGGGCGCCTGGGGCCAGGACCACCTGATTGGCACGGATGTGCCAGATACGCTGCCGGGACACACCGGGGGCGGCCGGGCTGGACAGGTGGTCGGTGCGGTTCTGCACGGCGATGACGTAGTTGGCGTCGTAGGCGCCGAAGGCCGTGGTGCGGTTCAGCACCGTGCATTCGGCGCCGGAGACGAGCTCAGCCTCGACGTCGGCCACCCATTCCAGGGCGAGTTTGCCCTCGATGGTGTCCGCCAGTTCGGGAGCCGTGGAGCCGGACAGCAGCGATCCGCCCAGTTCGGGCTGGTCGTCCATCAGGATGACGCGGGCGCCGGTGCGCACGGCTTCGCGGGCGGCGGCGAGGCCTGCGGGGCCGCCGCCGATCACGAGGACGTCGGTGTGGACGTACTTCTTGTCGTACTCCGCCTTGTCATCGGCCGGGTCCAGACGGCCCAGGCCGTTCAGCAGGTCAGCCTTCAGGCCGTCCACCAGGCTGACGGTGGTGGCGGGAAGCATGGACTCGGCCACGTCACCGGGGAACCGGGCTTCGATCCGCACCAGGGCGTTGGGCTCTTCCACCCCGGCGGCCATGATGCCGCGCGGCCGGTCCTCGTACAGGGAGCTGCCGACGGCCACCCGGCCGTTGGCGAGCAGCGCAGAGGCCAGCGTGTCGCCCGGGTGTCCCGTGAATTCCTCGCCGTCCACCGTGAAGCGCCAGGAGATGCTGCGGTCGATGCGTCCGCCGGTGCTGAGGCGCGCGTTCTGGGAAGTCATTTCGTTGCTCCCTTCGGGGCGGTGGTGCCGGCTGGTGAAGCAGCCGGGGCGATGCTGGTAGCAGAGATGCTGGGTGCGGCATTCCCGGTGGTGGTGCTGTCAGCGGCGGTGCTGGCAGTTCCGGCTTCCGCCGCGGCAGGGATCCTCACGTCGGGCCGCGGTGTGCCCATCGGGTAGATGGCCTGGATGTCGTAGGTGACCGTGTCGCGGAGCATATTGAACCACTGCCGGCATCCGGTGCTGTGCACCCACCGCTCAGCGAAGCTGCCCTTGGTGTTATCGCGGTAGAACAGGTACTCAGCCCATTCCCGGTCGTTGAGATCGTTGGGGTTTTCGGGGTAGGCCACATGGGCCTGGCCGCCGTAGTGGAACTCGGTTTCGTCCCGCGGGCCGCAGTTGGGGCAGGAGATAAGCAGCATGTGCGTTTTCTTTCTTGTGGACGGCGGCTAGTGGGCGACGGCGGCAGCGCCGTGTTCGTCGATCAGGGCACCGGTTTCGAAGCGCTCCAGGGCAAACGGCCTGTTCAGCTTGTGCGGTGTTCCCGTGGCGATGGTGTGCGCGAAGGTCAGGCCGGCAGCGGGCGTGCCCTTGAAGCCGCCGGTTCCCCAGCCGCAGTTGACGAACATGTTCTCCACCGGGGTCAGTCCCACGATGGGTGAGGCGTCCAGCGTGGTGTCCACGATGCCGCCCCAGGTCCGGAGCACGTGTGCCCTGGCAAAGATGGGGAACAGTTCGACGGCGGCTGCCATCTGGTGCTCGATCACGTGGAAGGAACCGCGCTGGCCGTAGCCGTTGTAGGAGTCGACGCCGGCGCCCATGACCAGCTCGCCCTTGTGCGCCTGGGAGACGTACACGTGCACGTGGTTGGACATCACCACGGTCGGGTGGACCGGCTCGTGCAGTTCGGACACGAGTGCCTGCAGCGGGTGGGACTGGATGGGAAGCCGGAATCCGGCCATCTCGGCCAGGACCGAGCTGTGGCCCGCGGCGCACAGGCCCACCTTTTCGGTGTTGATGGTGCCGCGGTTGGTCTTGACGCCCACCACGCGCTCGCCGTCCTTAAGGAAGCCGGTGACTTCGCAGTTCTGGATGATGTCCACGCCCAGTTCGTCGCACTTGCGGGCGAAGGCCCAGGCGACGTGGTCGTGCTTGGCGATGCCGGCGCGCGGCTGGTAGGTCGCGCCCATGACGGGGTAGCGGATGTTGTCGCTGATGTTCAGGATGGGGCAGAGTTCCTTGACCTGATCCGGTTCCAGCCATTCGGCGTCGACACCGTTGAGCTTGTTCGCGCCCACTCTGCGGATGCTCTCGCGCACGTCGCCGAGGGTGTGGGCCAGGTTCATGACGCCGCGCTGGCTGAACAGGAAGTCGTACTCCAGCTCCTCCGGCAGGATCTCCCAGAGCTTCAGGGCGTGCTCGTAGATGGCCGCGCTCTCGTCCCAGAGGTAGTTGGAACGGATGATGGTGGTGTTGCGGGCCATGTTGCCGCCGGCCAGCCAGCCCTTTTCGAGGACGGCGATGTTGGTCATGCCGTGGTTCTTCGCCAGGAAGTAGGCCGTTGCCAGGCCATGCCCGCCGCCGCCCACGATCACAGCGTCATAGGAGGACTTGGGCTCCGGGTTGCGCCACAGGAAGTCCGGGTGTTCCGGGAGCTGATGGGTGCTCACTGGGCTGCTCCAATCATGTCTGTTTCAAAGGCGGCAATCTCGGAGTCGCCGTTCAGGTGCGGGTAGAGGGGGAACTGTTCGGCGAGCGCGGTCACGCGTGCGCGGAGTTCGACGGCGGTCGCGTCGTCGAGGGTGCCGGTGCCGGCGGAGGCGATGAGCGCCGTCGCGATAACGTCTGCAACCTCGGTGAATTCGGCGGCGCCGAAACCGCGGGTGGCGAGGGCCGGGGTGCCGATCCGGAGGCCGGAGGAGACCATCGGCGGGCGGGGGTCGAACGGCACGGCGTTGCGGTTGACCGTGATGCCGATCTTGTGCAGGGCGTCTTCGGCCTGCTGGCCGTCCAGTTCGGAGTTCCGCAGGTCCACGAGGACCAGGTGCACGTCCGTGCCGCCGTTGACCACGGTGATGCCGGCAGCCTCAACGTCGGGCTGCAGGAAGCGCTCGGCGAGCAGCTTGGCGCCCTGCAGGACGCGCTCCTGGCGTTCCTTGAATTCGGGACCGCCGGCGAGCTTGAAGGCCACGGCCTTGGCGGCGATGACGTGCTCCAGCGGGCCGCCCTGCTGGCCTGGGAATACGGCGCTGTTGATTTTCTTGGCGTACTGCTCCTTGGCGAGGATGACTCCGCCGCGCGGTCCGCCCAGCGTCTTGTGGGTGGTGGTGGTGACGACGTCGGCGTAGGGCACCGGGTTGGGGTGCAGCCCAGCCGCGACCAGGCCGGCGAAGTGGGCCATGTCCACCATGAGGTAGGCGCCCACGAGGTCCGCAATCCGGCGGAATTCTGCGAAATCGAGCTGGCGGGAATAGGCGGACCAGCCGGCGACGATGAGCTTCGGCTTGTGCTCCAGTGCCAGGGCCTCGACTTCGGCCATGTCTACCCTGAAGTCGGATTCACGGACGCGGTAGGGAACCACGTTGTAGAGCTTGCCGGAGAAGTTGATGCGCATGCCGTGGGTGAGGTGGCCTCCGTGGGCCAGGTCCAGGCCCATGATGGTGTCGCCCGGGTTCAGCAGTGCGAACATTGCGGCGGCGTTGGCCTGGGCGCCGGAGTGCGGCTGGACGTTAGCGAACTCGGCGCCGAAGAGGGCCTTCACGCGGTCAATGGCGAGCTGCTCGACCACATCGACGTGTTCGCAGCCGCCGTAGTAGCGCTTGCCGGGGTATCCCTCGGCGTACTTGTTAGTGAGGACCGAACCCTGCGCTTCCATGACGGCGGACGGAGCGAAGTTCTCCGAAGCGATCATCTCCAGCGTCGACTGCTGGCGCACCAGCTCGCGGTCAATTGCCTGCTGGATTTCGGGATCGACTGCGGAAAGTCGCTCGTTCAACTGCTCAACCACGGGTGCTCCTTTGAAATACCTTTTTGACTTGGACTGATATATCAGTGTTGGTCTCAATGGTATGATTGCAATCACAATTGAGTCAATAGCCGGAAGCAAATGGGTCCCCGCTTCCGATCGATCCAGGATTGGAGCCGCGCCGTGAATGCACTGACCGCCCTGCTTCCCGCCGAGGAAGAAGCGCCGTCCCAGGCGGAGGCCGCTTACCGGCAGTTGCGCGACAAGCTGATCATGCTAGACATCCGCCCAGGTGAACCCATAAATGACGGACAGCTGGCCACCGAGCTCGGCTTCAGCCGGACGCCGGTACGCGAGGCGATCAAGCGGCTGGAGGTGGACCACCTCGTGGTTTCGTATCCCCGCCGGGGAACCTTTGCCACCACAGTTGACTTCACGGAACTGGCCGACGTCTCGGAAATCCGGGAGCTGCTGGAGCCGCTGGCGGCACGCCGTGCCGCCACCCGCGCCAGCGCTGCCATGCGCCGCGAGCTACTCGAGGTCGCCGAGACCATCGCGGAGCTCGCGCCCAACCCCGCGGAGTCCCGGGAACTGATGCGCTACGACCTGATGGTGCACCGCCTGATCTACCGGGCGGCGGCCAACCCGCACCTGGAAGACACCCTGATCCGCTACGACAACCTGGCCACCCGCATCTGGTGTGTGGTCCTGGACAAGGTCCCGTCGGTCAGCGGCCACATCACCGAGCACGTGGACCTGTTGAAGGCCGTGGCGGACGGTGACGCAGACAAGGCAGGGGAGCTAGCCCTGCATCACGTGACAAGCTTCGAAGAAACCATCCGCAAGGTGCTTTAGGGCCACCACCCAGCCAACGCCCCCTTCCCGCACTCACACGAAGGATCCCCCGGGAGGTCCCGGGGGATCCTTCGCTGTCCTAATGCGTCAGGTGCTCAACAGGGACTTAGCGTCCGCCTCCGCCGATCACGCCCTTCTCGACGGCGTTGGTGACGGCGTCAGCCTCGGCCCGGGTCAGCGTGCCGTCGCTGACAGCGGTGTCGAGCCTGGCCTTCAGGGCGGCGGCGCGCTCCGCCTGGGCGGCGGTGCGGATTTCCTCGAGAGCCGCCGTGACCTTCGATTCCTCGAGGCCAAGCTTCTCAGCCAGGGATTTGGCCATCGCCGCTTCCCGGGCGGAACGGTCGGGCCTGGTGCCCTCGGCGGGCGGCGTCGTGGGCTTGCTGGCTTCCCGGAACGCCTGGAGCGCCTCGGTCACCTTGGCTTCCTCGACCCCAAGCTTGGAGGCAAGATCCGCCGCGAGCTGGCCGCGATCCCCCTTGTGGCCGCCGCGCTTGCCGAAGCCATCGGTGGGTGCTGTGCTGTCTGCCGATGCACTGGCACTTGGCGTGGGCGTCGGTGTTTCGGCAGCCGATGCCATCCCCGTGACTCCCATTCCGGCGCCGAGGGCCAATGCCCCGGCCGCGATGCCAAGCGTGATTCTCCTACTACGTGACATGCCGATTCTCCTCAATCCGCCGCCTGAGGCGGCTTTTGCTGAAAAGGCGGCTGTTTTCCGCCCTTCCTCAAAGATGAGGCAGCGGGCTAAGGCACGGCTGTTCGGAAGCTGTCAGCCTGCTGTGAATGCGGGCCAGGCGATCATGTCACTCGCCCAGGGCGGGCACGGCTTCAGCGGTGTTTCTTCCGGCGCGTCGGCCACTTCACGTTCAACAGGAGCAATCCCAGCAACAAGGAGTCAACCGTCATGATTGCCGCAATGAGGTAGGCCCAACCGATCATCATGGGTTGCTCACCGCTACGCGACGGCCCGGGGTGCGGGGGTGCATGAGAATGCACATACTGATCTCCTGACTTGGATCCCCCAGCCACTCGATAGTTCATCAAGTGTGCCACGACGTCGCCCGCGAAGGAATGGCCTTTAACGGCCAATGGTGAGAGGACGACGGCGGGACGTTCCCGCCGTCGTTCTCTCACCTTTGCCGGCGACTTGCTAGATGATCGCTGCGCGCAGTTCCTTGGCTGCAACGGCAGGGTCGGCGGCGCTGTAGATGGAGCCGCCGACGACGGCGACGTCAGCGCCGGCGCGCTGCACCGAGCTGATGGTGGAGAGGTTCACGCCGCCGGCGACGGAGAACGGCACGCGGGCTTCCTCGCCGGCGCTGAGCAGCACGTCCAGGTTGTAGCCCGGCTTGGCCTGCTCGTCCAGGCCTGCGTGCATCTCTACGAACTTGGCGCCCAGCGCGCGGACTTCCTTGGCGCGGGTCACCTTGTCCGCAACGCCGATCAGGTCAACCACGACGCCCTTGTTGTGGGCCTTGGCTGCCTTGACCGCACCGGCAATGGTGGAGTCATCGGCGCCGCCGAGCACCGAGACGAGGTCCGCACCGGCTGTGAAGGCGATGTCGGCTTCCAGCTCGCCTGCGTCCATCGTCTTCAGGTCGGCGAAGACGATCTTGTCCGGGTGCGCGGTCTTCACCGCGGTGACGGCGGACAGCCCGGCGTTCTTCACGAGCGGCGTGCCGAGCTCGATGATGTCCACGTATTCGGCAACCTGGCCGGCGAGCTCCAGGGCGGCTTCGACGGTCAGGACATCCATGGCGACTTGCAGTTTCATATGTGATTCTCTTTCTCTATTTATTGAGGCTGGCTTTTTTGTTGTGGCTGGCTTCAGGGGTGAGGTTTTGGGTCAGCGGGCGGGCGGCTCATTCGAGGTTCGCGTGGCGCTGCCAGAGTTCCTCAGGTGTTGCGGCGTCCTCATCCCAGAGGCTTTGGAACACCGCTTCAGTGGTGGCAAACAGCACCTGCTCGAACAGGCTCCCCGAGTACTGCCGGGAGAGGTTCGAGCCGTGGTCCGTCTTTTGCGCGGCGGGGATAATCACGACGGCGGAAGCCGCCTTTGCGAGCGGGGAACCGGCGTTTGTGGTGTAGGCAGCGATCCGGGCGCCCTGGGCCGCGGCGGTTTCGGCGGCCTTGACCACGCCGGCAGTGGTGCCCGAGCCGGAAGCTGCGAGGAGCAGGTCGCCGGAGCGGATTGCGGGCGCGGTGATCTCCCCGACGACGTGCACGTTCAGGCCGAGATGCATCAGCCGCATGGCTGCCATCTTCAGGACAAGGCCGCTGCGCCCGGCTCCGGTCACGAAGATCCGGTCGGCCAGCCTCAGTTCGGTGACCAGGGCAGCGACCTGCGCCGGATCGACGCGCTGGAACACTCCGCTGATTTCGTCCTGAACCAGGCTCCGGTTGCGATCAAAGGACCGGGACACACCGGCCGGGACGGCCTGATCGGTTTCTGAGACGACGGTCATTGGCAGATACCCTCCTTTACGTAAGTTGTTACCTGTCCATCCTCGCCCGTCCATTGAGTGGGTCCAACGCTTTGATCGGACGGTCTCAACCACCCAAAGGGGTAGGCAAATTATCGTGGACCCGTAAACTGGGTAGGTGGTTACTCCTGTCGAAGCTCCCAAAACTTCCCCCCTTCCCCCGCTGGACGCCCCGCTGGACGCCGGGGTGCCGGACCTGGGCACACTGTCCCTCCACGCGCAGCCGCTGCTTGAGTCAATCGCCGCACTGTCCACCGCGCCGCTGGCAACCATCGCTGCACGGCTGCGTGATGCCACGCTCCCCTATGTACGCAGCAGCGCCCTGGTCATCTTCACCGAGGACTGCACCGGCCGGCCCCAAAAGAAGGCAGGCAACGAGGCCATCATCAGCCGCGTCTCCATCGCCGAACTCGACCACATCCGGTCTTCCCTTTCCGAAAGGGAGCTGGGCGGCGAAAGTCCGCCCGGCGGCGCCAGCTCCCCCTGGCTCGGCGAAGCCGTGCTCGGCGGCGAGAAACGCCCGGTCCTGGCCCTCTCCTCGCCGAGCAATGCGCTGCTGGTCCTCGCCGATCCGCAGCCCCTGCCCGATCCGGCCGACCGGGCCCCTGCGGAACGGCTGCTCCGTTACCTTTGGACGCTGGCTGCCGAGCGCATCCGGGAGAAGGTGGCGGATGCACCGCCGTCGTACCTCATTGAGTCCCGTGCGGCCTCGGCCGAAAGGGTAAGGGTGACGGCCGAACTCGTGGACAGGCACTCAACCACGCTCGAAACCCTGCTCGCCGCACTGCGATCTCCGGCCCTCACTGATGAGGCCGCACGCAAGGCGGCCACGGAAACTGCCGCCAAGGCCCTGGTGGGACTCCGCACGCTCAGTGACCGCACCACGGAGCTCGTGGAGGAGCCCGTCTCCTCGGCGTTCCAGCGCCTCCGCGAGGATCTGAAACCCCTGATGCACTTCAGCGGCATTGACGTCCAGTTCATCGACCCCCCCGTCAACGGCCGCGCCCTTCCCGGCGAGGTGGCCCACGCCGCTCGGGCGATCGTCCGGGGCCTCGTCCTTGCGATGGTGGACCAGGGCGGGGTGCGCCGGATCCGGACGCAGTGGGACTGCGACGGCGAGAACCTGCTCGTCAACGTTCGCGACGACGGTCCCGGCGAACTGTCCGGAGAGTCACCGAACTTGGCCCGTCTCGGCCACCGGGTGGAAGCCCTGAACGGCCGCATGTCCGTCGATGTGATGCCAGGCTGGGGCGCCGACGTCGCCGTCGCAATTCCCCTCGATCCGCCGGTGCGCCAAATGGCCGACGTCTCCGAGTGGAAGCTCGGCGACCGCGAGCTGGAGGTGCTCCAGCTGCTGGCCGCCGGGCAGCGGAACCGGGCCATCGCCGCGAAACTGCACATCAGCGAGAACACTGTGAAGTTCCACCTGCGCAACATCTTCCGGAAGGTGGGCGCGTCCTCCCGTACTGAAGCCATCGCGATGGCCCACAGCAAGGGCCTGCGCTAGCCAAAGCCGGAGCTTCGAGGGAAGGACAGCACCCATGGCGATCGACATCCGCCCGGCAACTCGGTTCGAGGACGTTGCGGCGATGGTTGGGCCGAAGCGGCCCGATGCGAACGTGTGCTGGTGCCTGAGCTACCGCATCCCCTCCAAACAGAACGTGGAGTTGCGCGGCGCCAAGCGCGGGGAGCTGGTGAAGGAACTGGTCCGGCAGGACCCGCCACCCGGGGTGCTCGCATACGACGGCGGCGAGGTGGTGGGCTGGGCCGGCGTTCATCCGCGCGCCGACACGAGCTTTGCCCGCAACCGCAGGATTCCCCACGTGGACGATCTCGATGTGTGGTCGGTGTGGTGCCTCCGGGTACGGCCCGGGCACCGCGGCAACGGAATCTCGCATCACCTCCTGCAAGGGGCCGTCGAGTTCGCCAGGAGTTACGGCGCACCCGCCATCGAGGGCTACCCCGTGGACAACCAAGGGAAAAAAGTCGATCTGACGATGGCATACGTCGGCACTCGGGCGCTCTTCGAAGGCGCCGGTTTCACCAAGGCTGCGGACACGGACTCCGTCATCAACGGCTTCCCACGCGTGCTGATGCGTCTTAACCTGCGCTGAAGTTTGGTCTGCCGCGTTAAACCGTTTAATGCAATGTCGGCCCCGTCACACTTCCCGGTCTAGGATCGAAGTGTGCAACTAAATGAGAGGACGCTGCGGCGGCCTTGTGGCGGGTAACCGGGCCGCAGAAATTACTCGAGAGTATGGAGCATGGCTTCGAACAGTGACCCTGAATCTGAGATCGAGACCGAGGCTGGCCACGGCGGTGTCCAGTCCGTAGACCGAGCCCTCGCAGTCCTGGAGATCCTGGCCCGGGACGGCCACGCCGGCGTGAGCGAAATAGCCGAGGAAATGGGCATTCACAAGTCCACGGTTTCCCGGCTGCTGGGATCCCTCGTCAACAGGGAGATGGTCCATCAGAACAGTGACCGCGGAAAGTACCAGCTGGGCTTCGGCATCCTGCGGCTGGCCAGCTCCATCCCCGGCAGGCTGAGCCTGGTCCGTGAGGCGCGGCCTGTACTGGAGGGCCTGGCCGAGGCGTTCAAGGAAACCGTGAACCTCGCCGTGCTGCGCTCAAACTATGCCGTGAACGTCGACCAGGCCATGGGGCCCTCCACGCTGGCCACGTACGACTGGGTGGGCAGCCTGACGCCTCTCCACGCTACGTCCAGCGGGAAGGTCCTCCTGGCAGCGCTGTCCGCCGACGAACGGGACAGGATCCTGAAAGAGACAGGACTCCCGGCCCGCACGCCGCGGACCATTACCAAACGGGACAAACTCGAGGATCAGCTCGTCGAGGTCATCCGGGAGGGCTATGCGGTGACCCTCGAGGAATTCGAGATCGGACTGAAATCCATGGCCGTTCCCGTGTACAACCATGTTGGTACGGTGATCGGCGCGGTCAGTATTTCGGGACCTGCGTTCCGTTTCGACCCGGAAAAGACTCCGGGACTCCTTGGTGCACTGAAGGAGGCGGGGATGCAGATCAGCGCGAACATGGGGTACACGCGGCGTTAAGTCAGCACACGTGATGACCCCGGGCCGGGGGCCCGGGGTCATCGATTGATTGGTTGTGGTGTTATCGGGGCGGGGCTTAGGAGGCCGGGGTGGCGGTCTCTTTGCGCTGCAGGGTTTCGGCCCGTTCCTCCAGCGGCGGGGTGTCCGCGGTGAGGCCCAGCAGGGCTTCTCCGGAGAGCGGTACGTCGCCGACCTTTTCCTGGACCCAGTCGTGGAAAGCGCCGATGTGGTGTTCGCTGGGCACCAGCACGCCGCCCTTGGCGTAGGACTTGGAGGCCATGCCCGGCTGGCACCGCTCGCAGGCATCGAAGTCCTGCATGTTCACGCGGTGGAACAGCTCCACAGAGGCGCTGACATCCTTGCCGGACTCCACCACGGAGGGCAGGTACAGCCAGTCACACTCCACGATCGTGTGGTCCGCGGACATCGGGAACATCCGGTGGATGATCACGTGGTCCGGAACCAGGTTCACGAACACGGTCGGCTTGATCGTGATCGCGTAATAGCGCCGGTCCTGGTCCTCGGCCACACCCGGGATGACGTCCAGGCCCTCGGAACCGTCCACCGTGAAGCCCTTGATGTCCTCACCGAACTCCGCGCCGTGGCCCACGAAGTACTGCGCGGCCAGCCCGTCAGCGAACTCCGGCAACACCTCGGTCAGCTCCGGGTGGATCGTGGCGCAGTGGTAGCACTCCATGAAGTTCTCAATGATGAGCTTCCAGTTCGCCTTCACGTCATAACGGATCCGACGTCCCACGGACAGGTTCGCCACGTCATACCCGTCAATGGCGTGCACGTTGCCCAGGCGTTCCTCGATCGCGCCCATGACGTCCTCCTCGAAGGACGGCGGCTCCTCGGCCAAACACACCCACACATACCCCAGGTACTCACGGATGTGGACCTTGGACAGGCCGTACTCATCCCGGTCAATGTCAGGCATCTTCGTCAGGTTCGGCGCGGCGATCAGCTTGCCCTCGAAGTCATACGTCCAGGCGTGGTACGGGCACTGGAAGTTGCGGGCCGCTTCGCCCTTTTCCTCCATGCACAACTTCACACCACGGTGCCGGCACACGTTATAGAAGGCCCGGATCTGCCCCTTGCGGGTCCGCGAGATCAGCACGCTCTCCCGGCCCACCTGCACCGTCTGCCACGCCCCGGGCTTATCCAGATCCGAGGACCGGATCGCGCAGAACCACATCTGCTCGAAAATACGCTCCTGCTCGGCCCGGAAAATAGCCGGATCCGTATACAAATGACCACCCAGCGTCGGGATCAGGCTCGGCGTGGTTACCTCAACAGACAATGTTCCTCCTCAGAACGGCACACATGAAGTGCGTAAAACTGGTGCAGCAAAGTTTTGCGATGGTGTGCGGCAGTTGCCGCCTATGGGGCTACAGCAGCGATCAGGCCAGGCTGGTCCTGCGGCTTCGTCCCCGAAGCCGCTATATTGCGCCGCCATTTGGTGAAGAGCCTGGGCTGGTTCATTCCCAGGACCGCCACCGGCTCGTCTCCGCGGTAGTACACGGCGAGGAAGCTGTGTTCTTGGGGATCCCCTGCCTCAACCTCAAGGCGGTCGTAGCCGGCGGAGTGCCCCGCGAACTGAATCTTGACGCCGTGCTGGTCAGACCAGAAGTAGGGCGGCTTCAACGGCTGTTCCGGGGCATCGCCGTCCAAGAGGGCCTGAACAGCCAGCGCTGCGCGCTCCAGCGCGCCGGTCCAGTGCTCAATCCGCCGGTGGCCCCCGTAGGCCTTATCGAACCAAGCAGCGCAGTCACCGACGGCGACGATCCCCGGAATGTTGGTGCGTCCCATGGCGTCGCACAGCACGCCCGAGCCTAGCTCGACCCCGGACCCGTCCAGCCACTCGGTGTTCGGC
Source organism: Arthrobacter sp. NPDC093139 (assembly GCF_044754165.1). NCBI lineage: Bacteria > Bacillati > Actinomycetota > Actinomycetes > Micrococcales > Micrococcaceae > Arthrobacter > Arthrobacter sp. NPDC093139. The sequence goes on along the minus strand of NZ_JBIVOO010000011.1, from coordinate 5,230 downwards.
TCAGCGCCAACCCCGACGACGATGACGTCCGTCGCCAGGTGACGGCCGTCAGCCAGCGTAAGACCGGTAACAACGCCTTCGCCTGTGTGAAACTCTTCGATCACGGCGCCGCAAATGAGATCAACGCCGTTGGCCAAGTGCAGTTTGGCGACCAGATCCCCCATGTCCTGCCCGAGCTGCGCTGTAAACGGAACCGGCGCGTTGTTGATCATGGTCACCTCCATTCCCCGGGAGGCAGCGGCGGACGCAACTTCAGCACCGACGAAACCAGCACCGATAACGGTCATGCGCTGGCCCGGCACCAGCCGTGGTGTCAATCCCTGGGCATCGGCGATGGTCCGAAGGTAGAAAACATTCTCAAGCCCGTCCAGGGCAGGCAGCTTCCGGGCGCGCGCGCCGGTGGCTATCACGATGCCGTCGGCGCTGACGGAGCTTCCGTCGTGCAGCCGCACGGTCCGTGAAGCTGCATCCAGGCCAACCGCCCCGCCTCCCAGAAGCCATTCCGCCTGCAAGCCGTCATCGTCCGTTTCCAGGAAAAGGTCTTGGGAGGTGATGGTACCGAGCAGAAAGTCTTTGGATAGCGGCGGCCTGTCGTAGGGACGGTAATGCTCATCGCCGATCATGATCAGCCGGCCAGCGAAGCCTTGGGCGCGGGCGGCCCTGGCGGCAGAAAGGCCAGCCAGCGAGGCTCCAACGATCGCAAGCGTCTGCATAATCCTCCACATCGTCAATTGCTAAATACGCAACATCGCGCACTATACGCAACAGAGTGAGGCATGCCACACCCGCCTGTCAAACTCCCCGAACACCGGCCCGGAGGGCGCGTAACGGCATAAAAAATGCTTGACATCGCGTGTGACGGAGCGCACCCTGTTGCATAAGGCGAATGCTGTTGATTCTTGCGGAACGTAACCCGCCGCAGCAGCGCTGTCGCAAAATCTCCTCCGGCCCAACCGCCGGTACGCACACATGAAGTACAAACCGTCGACGGCAGCATCATGGTCATCGAGCCGGGCGAGGCCCCCAACCTTCCGCCCAGACTAACCAGAAGGCCATGTATAAATCGCAAGCCCATGACTCGGCGAGCAAAGGACCCGCTCATGGCTATCAATAGTGACCTAAAGCCATCAACACCCGAAGAGTTGCCTGCCGGGAATGGTTTGGCAGAGACTCCTCCTAGCGAAGAACCCGAAAGTAGGGGGAACATCAAAGAAGTAATCAGTGTCTCCCAGGAAGGCACCACCCCAGCAGTACTCGATCCGGAGGAAGGAGGCGCAGCGACCTTGCCGGACGAAGAAGAGTACGAGCAGATTCTGGAAGAGCTGCGCCATGCAAAGACCGAGCAGGCCGTGACGGAACGCCGGAACACCAAGCTCACCCTCGACAAAGTTACCTTCGGGATCACGGGCGCCATCGCCGTCGCCTTTGTGGTCTGGGGCTTCTCTGGACGCGACAGTCTGTCCGACACCTCCAAGGGCGCCTTGAACTGGGTCATGGAGTACACCGGCTGGCTCTTTATGGTCCTGGCTTCGCTCTTCGTGATCTTTGTCCTGTGGCTGGCCCTGGGCAAGTTCGGCAACATCCCGCTGGGCAAGGACGGCGAAAAGCCCGAATTCCGGACGGTCTCCTGGGTGGCCATGATGTTCGCCGCCGGCATGGGCATTGGCCTCATGTTCTATGGCGTGGCCGAGCCGCTCTACCACTTCGTTTCGCCGCCGCCCGGCACCGTGGACGGCCGCACGCCGGATGCCATCCAGACCGCGATGGCCACCTCCATCTTCCACTGGACCCTGCACCCCTGGGCCATGTACGCCGTGGTCGGAATCGCCATGGCCTACGGCACCTACCGGCTGGGCCGCAAGCAACTGATCTCCGCGGCCTTCACCTCACTCTTCGGCATCAGGATGGTTGAGGGGCCTGTAGGCAAGTTCATCAACATCCTCGCCATCTTCGCCACCCTCTTCGGCACCGCAGCATCCCTGGGACTCGGCACCCTGCAGATCGGCAGCGGCATGACCTCCAACGGCTGGTTCGGCGAAATCGGTACTCCCGTACTCGTGGTGATCGTGGCCATCCTGACCTCCTGTTTCGTGGCGTCCGCCGTCTCCGGCATCAGCCGCGGCATCCAGTGGCTCTCCAACATCAACATGGTCCTGGCCGTCATCCTGGCACTCATCGTCTTCGTCGCCGGCCCCACCCTGTTCATCCTGAACCTGATTCCTTCCGCGGTCGGCGACTACGCCCGCGACCTTGCAGAAATGTCCTCCCGCACCGAAGCCGTCGGAGACGAAGCCCTCCGCACCTGGCTGACCGGCTGGACCATCTTCTACTGGGCCTGGTGGATCTCCTGGACACCCTTTGTGGGCATGTTCATCGCACGCATCAGCCGCGGCCGCACCATCCGCCAGTTCGTCACCGGTGTACTGCTGGTCCCCAGCATCGTCAGCGTCATCTGGTTCTGCATCTTCGGCGGAAGCGCCTTCCACGTCCAGCAGGAAGCAGACAAAGCCAACACCCCCGGACTGGTCACCATGGTCGATGGGACACCGACCGTCAACTTCGACGGCGCCCTCTTCGACCTGGTCAAGAACCTGAACATGCCTGGCTGGCTCACTGTTGCCGTCGTCGTGCTGGCCATGGTCCTGGTCGCGATCTTCTTCATCACGGGTGCCGACGCGGCCTCCATCGTGATGGGATCGCTCAGCTCCAACGGCGCCGAGCACCCCCGCCGCGGAGTGGTCATCTTCTGGGGCAGCCTCACCGGCGCCGTGGCTGCGGTCATGCTGCTGGCCGGCGGCGACGAACCTTCGGAAGCCCTGTCCGGCCTGCAACGGATCACCATCGTGGCTGCCCTGCCATTCGTCATAGTCATGCTGCTGCTCTGTTTTGCGCTCGCCAAGGACCTGCGCCACGATCCCCTCTCCTTGCGCCGGCGCCTGGCAACATCCGTCATGGAACGGGCCATCCGGACCGGCGTGGAACAACACGGCGGCGTCCAATTCGACCTCGTCACCAAGCACCAACGTGACGACCGGCGCTCCGACGGAACGCCCGACTCCAAAGACCAGACCACCTAGTCTGCTTCTTACCGGTCTTACAGGCCCAGAAGGAAGGGCTGCAGCTTCCGTGCCGCCGCTGTCATGCGGCGGCACGGAATTGACGGATATCGACGACGCCTTCCTATCAGGAAACAAAGCAAGCGTCATTACAACGCACGCTTCACGTATGAAGCGAAGAAATGGTTTGAGTGCATGACTGTTCAGCTAGGAATTCCGCGGCTCCCCAGCAAAAGCGGCGGCGGGCTGCCGATGCCTCCGAGCCGGCCTTCGGGGGTGCCCGCCGGCCTGCTGGACCGGTTCGGGCGCCAGGCAACAGACCTTCGGTTATCCGTGACCGACAAGTGCAATCTTCGGTGCTCATACTGCATGCCCGCACAGGGTTTGGACTGGCTCTCAAAACAATCCCTCATGACCCCGGACGAGATCGCGCGGGTCGTGGGCATCAGTGTCGAGAAACTCGCCATCCGCGAACTCCGTCTTACCGGTGGCGAGCCCTTGGTACGCCCTGACCTGGTGAATATCATCCGTGCCCTGCGCCAGCAGCACCCCGATCTGCCCATCTCCATGACCACTAACGGCGTCGGCCTGGACAAGAAGGCACAGGCACTCAAGGACGCCGGGCTGACCCGGATCAATATCTCACTCGATTCCCTTCACGAAGAGACGTTCGAGCTACTAACGAGGCGCCCGTTCCTCAACAAGGTGTTGGCGGGAGTGGAAGCGGCACGGACTGCAGGATTGGGACCGGTCAAAATCAACGCGGTACTGATGCGGGGTATCAACGACGCTGAAGCGTCCGGGCTTTTGGCGTGGGCACTCCGCTACGGTTACGAGCTCCGCTTCATTGAGCAGATGCCGCTTGATGCGGACCATGGCTGGACGCGGCGCGACATGGTCACCGCCGCCGAAATCCGTGAATTGCTCTCCCAGGATTTCGTCCTCACCCCGGATCTCCGGGAGCGGGCGGGAGCCCCGGCAGAACGGTTCCAGGTCAGGAAGCGAAACGCGGTTGCCCGCGGGTGCCCTGGTCCAGTCTTGGGTACCGTTGGCATCATCGCCTCCGTCACCGAACCCTTCTGCGGCGACTGCAGGCGCACGCGCATCACGGCGGAAGGCAAGCTCATGAGCTGCCTTTTCTCCCGGGAGGAATTTGACCTGCTGGGCCTGATGCGCTCGGGGGCAGATGACGCAGAACTGGCACGGCGCTGGCAGGATGCGATGTGGGTTAAGCCGCGGGCACACGGAACGGAACACGTCGGCCTGGATTCCGCAGACTTCAAGCAGTCGGGCCGCAGCATGAGCACTATCGGAGGCTGAACAAACATTGTTGGTACGATACTTTGCCGCTGCATGTTCTGCCGCCGGCGTAGAAGAAGAACACCATGATCTGGCAGATGGCGTAACTCTCAATGAACTCCTGACTGCCGTACTTTCGATTGACCGTCCGGATCCCCCGGCGGGAACGCCTCTACTGGCCCGGATCATTGACCGGAGCAGCTTTCTTCGCAACGAAGTTGCTGTACGGCACCGTGGCTTGGCCCTTGGCAGGGAGGACGTCATCGATATCCTGCCGCCTTTTGCCGGCGGCTGAGCCCGAGCCTTGGTCGCGACCGCATTCGCCAGCCCAGGAGAGGCGCCTACTCGTTGACACTCTTCTGGCGACGCAACTAGTATCGTCATATATCAGTTAGATATCAGCGGAATATCAGCCGTTGTTGTCGAACGCCGGGGCCATGGTCTGCTCCGCACCCCTGGGTCGCTTGAGGCCTGGAGCCGATGCCGAGGGACTCGGCAGCGGTGATCCGTTTGCAAAGCAGACAACCCCGTCTGGGCAAAAGTCCGGAAGGCATGGCCACTCCCGCAGTCAGAGTGACTCGCAGTGAAAGGAACGCAAGCTAATGGTTCATAAAGTCAAGGCAGTCATTGCCCTGGAGAAGGACGCTCCGGTGTCGTTGGAGACGATTCTGGTGCCGGATCCGGGTCCGGGGGAGGCGTTGGTGGACATCCTGACGTGCGGGGTGTGTCATACGGATCTGCATTACAAGCTCGGCGGGATCGGGGATGAGTTCCCGTATTTGTTGGGTCATGAGGCCACGGGTGTGGTGGCGGCTGTGGGTGAGGGCGTGACGGAGGTGTCTGCGGGTGACCGGGTGATCCTGAACTGGCGTGCG